>DATEIK010000071.1:0-6139 GCA_035279065.1 Sphingomicrobium sp.
TCGGGGACGTACGGGCTCAAGGACTTCGCGCCGGAATCGAGCGGGCGCTCGACCATGTCGCGCATTGCGAGACGCTGGTCGTCGACTGCGACATCGACGTGATCGACCGCGCGCAAATGCCGGGCGCCCCGGGCGCGCGGGCAGGCGGGATGGCTGTGCAGGATTTCTTTGCAGCGGTGCGGCTGCTCGCTGCCGACCCGCGCGTACGGGTGATCGACCTGACCGAATGGGACCCGTCGCTCGACCCGAGCGACCTCAGCGCTTTGACGGCAGCGCGATGGGTCGCGGAGTGCCTCGCCGGGTTCGAACTGCGTTAGAGCTCGACCACGACGGCGTCGCGCTCGATCCGGCGAACCGCGCTCCACTCGACCCGGCGGCCGCGCGATTGCCCCGTCCAGCGCTCGATGAAGCTGCCGGGCCCGCACATCAGCGCGACGACCTTGCCCTTGTCGCAATGCACTTCGTGGACCCGCCCGAGCGCTTCGCCGTCGAGCGTTCGGACCTTTTTGTCGCGAAGCTCGGACAGCCGCATCTCAGAGCGCTCCTTCCCGCGGAATCCACTTGGCCGCCGCTTTCTCGCTCCGGTGCAGGCCAAGCTCGTCGCCGGGACGCTCGAGGTGCACCGAATCGCTGATCGTCCGGATGCGGTCCAGCGGGATGCGCGTCACGCGGGTCCCCGCGACCTTCCCGACCAGCCACATCGCCCAGCGCGGCAGGCGGCCCGAATAAGCGCCGGGACCGACCAGCAAGGCCTTGAGCTCAAGCGCCTTGCCCGCTCCGCCGACCAGCTCGACGTCGTCGACGATCCCGCAATATTTGCCCTCGCTGTCGAGCAGCGGCAGGTCGAGCAGTTGGCTGACCAGCTTGAGCTTCCCGTCGGGCTTCATCCGCTGCCTCCCGAAGTCAGGAAGAACAGCGGAAGCGCGGCGAGGGCGGCGGCGGTGATGATCACGAAATAGAGCCAGCCCAGGCTTTTCGCGACGGGGCCGTTCACATGTTCACGCATGTAGCTCTTGTCGCCCGCAAGGAGCAGCAGCGGAAGGTAGGTAAACGGCAGCACCAGAATCGAGAACAGGATCGCGAACTCGACCAGCATCATTACGTCGACGCCGGTCAGGACGATTGCCAAAGCGGCCAGGAACAAGGCGATCCAGGTGATGGTGAAGCGCGGCGCTTCCCACGGCTTCTTGTGGCGGCCCCACATCCAGCCGAAGAACTGGGCGATCGAATATGCATTGGCCATGCAGGTTTCGACCGCGGCGCCGGCGATCGCGAAGAACATGCCGAGCAGCGCGAGGATCAGCCCCCATTTGCCGAACGGGATGGCCGCTTCGAGCGCTGCGCTTCCGGGAATCTCCGGGTCGACATTCACCCCGGCGAACAACTGCGCCGAGTTGGAGAGGATCGCGATGGCCAGGAGCGATCCCAGGCCCATGCCCAGGATCGCGGTCATGCGGTTGGTCATGATGTCCTTCGGCCCCCACTCCTCCTCGATCCCGCCGGATGAGTAGAAATAGACCTCGTAGGGGAACATGACCGCACTCACGATCGCGACCATGAAATAACCGAAGTTCAGCAGCTCCTTGCTGCTGAGGCCATGCGGGATCTGCGGGATGAAGCCGCCGGCGAGCTTATCCCACGGCGGATGGATCGCGACCAGCGCGACCGCGAAGGTGATCATGAACAGGCCGAGCAGCCCGTACGTCCGCTCGATCCATTTGAATGGCAGGATCCAGATCGAGGCGATGAGCAGCACCGTCATGGCGACGGCCATGAGGAAATAGGGCCAGCCGGTCAGATAGTTGAGGACGAGCGACGCGCCCCCGATCTCCGCGGCGCAGGTGATGAGATTGCTGATGATCGACGCGGCCAGCGTGACGAGCCCGAGCTTGAGCCCGAGCCGGTGGCGCATCAGGTTGAACACCGGCTGCTTGGCGACCGCCGCGACGCGGCCGCTCATCTCGCTGAACACGATGATGCCGATGGTCGAGAAGGCGAACACCCAGATGAGGGCGTAACCGAAGGTCGAGCCGGCCTTGGCGGCGAAGACGAGCTCGCTGATGTCGACGAAGCCGCCGACCGCGGTCATGATGCCGAGCGTCAGCTCAAGCGGATTCAAGATCGTCCTCGATCTGCTTGAGCTTCGCGACATGGGCGCGCAGCTCCTCGGGCGCGGCATCGTCGGGCTGGGCGAGGAGGGCGTGGATCTCCATCGCGTAGCGCGTGTCGGCCTCGGTCAACGCGCTCGACGCGGCCTCCATCTGCTGGCGAATCCATTGATGCATGCTGCCGACGTAGGTCGCGGTCAGTTTGCCGGCGCTCGCCTGCTCATTGACCAGCGCCCACTCGGCGCCCACCGAGCGCGCCTGCTTGATATATTGGAGGTCCGCCTGCGGCCCTTTCGAGCATGCCGCCAATGCCAGCAGGAACAAGACGCGCCGCATGGCAAGCACAACCGTTCCGGCAGAGCGCCGTTCCGGTCAGTTTCGACCGGCTAAGCGATGGCCCTTGTCCGACAGCGTGCGCAAGGTGATCGAGAAGCGCAGGGCCTCGCCGGGCGTGATGCGATGTTCCCACTCCCAGCGCGATTCTCCCGACAGCAGATAGGCCGAGCGCGGCGCGACCTCGAGGCTGGCGCGCTGGAACCCGCTGCCCGCGCGGCGGCGGAAGCGCAGCGTCGCGGGAGTGCCGAGCGAGACGCCGACGACCTGGTCGAACACATCGCGATCCCTGTGCCAGCCAATGCCTGCGCCGGGATCGTAGCGGGCCAGGAGCACGTGGACGAAATCGCTCGGCGCGACATTCGCGAAATCCGCCGCCTTCGCCCGCAACGGTTCCAACCAGCCGGGAACAGGTTCGGTCCGGGTGAAGCTCGCGTCGTCGAAATCGTATCGCCAGCCGAAGCTCCTGGTCTTGCGATTGCCGAGCCAGCCGTGGAAGCGGAACGGCGCCAGCTGCTCGGCCTCGAGCCGCTCGATCAGCGCCCGCTCCTCACCCTGTCCGATCAGCGTTTCGCGATAGTCGAGCCCCTCAATCAGCGGCGCGTCGAAGAGATCGGTCAGCGTCATTGCGAGGAGCCGAAGGCGACGCGGCAATCCAGCCGCTGCACTGGATTGCTTCGCTCCGGTCGCAATGACGGTGTCACCCGAACAGTTCCTTGAGCTCCGACGGCTTCAGCTCCGGCGCGAGCTGCTCGAAGGTGCATTGGTTCGGGTCCTTGTCGGGCCGCCAGCGGACCAAGCCCGTGCCGTGGCGGAACCGCCGGCTGGTCACCTGGTCGTAGCGGACCTCAATCACCAGCTCCGGCTTCAGCGGCTCCCATTGGGTCGTGCGCTCGGTGTTCCAGCGGCTCGGCCCGCCAGGCGCGTTGCCGGTGAATCCGGGCGGCGCGATGAGCTGCTGCAAATCCTTCGTCAGCCTGGGCCGCTCCTTCGCCGGGATCGCCGAGGTAAAGCCGACGTGGTGAAGCAGACCTTCATCGTCATAGAGACCGAGCAACAGCGAGCCGACCTCATTCTTTTTCTCCGCGTAGCGGAAGCCGCCGACGACGCAGTCGGCGGTGCGCTGCTGCTTGACCTTGATCATCGCCCGCTCGCCCGAGCGATATTCGAGGTTCACGCGCTTGGCGATGACGCCGTCGAGGGCGCCGCCGCTGCGCTTCAGCCAGGCGAGCGCAATGTCGCGGCTGCCCGTGACGGGCGAGAGCTGGAGGCCGGGCACGGCATTGGCGGCGAAGAACGTCTCGAGCGCCTCGCGGCGCTGCGATAGCGGCTCGTCCGTCAGCGATTTGCCGCCCAGCTCGAGGAGGTCGAACAGCATCAGCTCGGCGGGCGTCTCGCCGGCCAGCCGGCGGACCCGGCTTTCGGCCGGATGGAGCCTGAGCTGCAGCGCCTCGAACGACAGCGCGTCGTTGAGGGAAATGATCAGCTCGCCGTCGAGCAGGAAGCGCTTCGCCTTCACCGCGGCGAGGATCTCGATGACCTCAGGAAAGTAGCGCCCGAGCGGCTTGCCGGACTTCGACGTCAGCGTGATCTCGGCGCCGTCGCGCCGGGCGAGGCAGCGAAAGCCGTCCCACTTGGGCTCGAACTGCCAGCCCTCGCCCTGGGGTAGTTCGGCGGCGAGCAGCGCTTCCATCGGGGCGAGGGCTGGGGCTGTCCTGGGCATTGGCAGACAAGCGCCCGCCGCTCGCAGTCGTTCCCGTTGCGCCTCCTGCTTTGCTCGTTACGGTGCCGCTCGGATTGGGAGGGAGAGCAAAGATGGCATTCGACCCGAACGCGGCGACGGCTCGCTATATCGACAGCCTCGGGCCCGCGGCGCTGCAGAAGGCGCACGATTATACCGTTGGCAAGGAATGGATGCTGCTGTGGGGACTGATCGTCGCCGCGGTGGTCACCTGGCTGATCGTCAAATCGGGCGTCCTCGAACGGGTCGAGGCAGGGATATCCGAGCGCCGCCGCAACCTTCGCGCCTTTCTCGTCAGCCTGGTCTATCTGCTGGTTTCGGCGATCCTGACGCTGCCGTGGACGATCTACGCCGGCTGGTGGCGCGAGAAGGGTTACGGGCGAACCAGCCAGCCGTTCGGCGATTTCCTGTGGCAGAACGCGCTGGCGACCGTGATCTCGATCGTTGTCATGGCGCTGTTCCTGACGGCGGTCTATTGGCTGATCCGCCGCACGGGCAAGACCTGGTGGCTGTGGTCGGGCGGCGTGGCCGCGGTGGGCCTCGCCTTCGTGTTCCTCGTTTCACCGATCCTGATCGAGCCGCTGTTCAACAAATATGAGCCGGTTCCGCCGGGCCAGGTCCGCGACGCGGTGGTCGAGATGGCGGGGCGCGCCGGCGTGCCGCCGGACCGGGTGTTCATGTACAATGGCTCCCGCCAGTCGAACAATTTCACCGCCAATGCCGGCGGCGTCGGAAGCACGGCGCGCGTCGCGATTTCGGACGTCGCGCTGAAGAACGCCTCGCTCGACGAAGTGCGCGCGGTCACCGGGCACGAGATCGGCCACTACGTGCTCAAGCACACCTGGTGGGGTTTGCTGGTCTTTTCGGTGCTGGCGATCGTCTTGTTCTGGATTGCCGACCGGACTTTCCCGCGGTTCGCGCGCGCCTTCGGCTCCAGCGCGTCGATCGCCGATCCCCGCGGCGTCGCCGTGCTGATGTTCATGGTCTCGCTGTTCGGCCTGATCGCGAGCCCGCTCACCAACTGGTTCGGGCGAACCCTGGAGACCCAGGCGGACCGCTATTCGCTGGAGACTGAGAACCGGCCGGACGCGCTGTCGAGCGCGCTCGTGAAGACCGCCGAATATCGCTACCCGCGCCCGAACCCGGTCGAGGAATTCGTCTTCTACGACCATCCTTCGGTCGAGCGGCGCGTGCGCATGGCGATGGAGTGGAAGGCGACGCATCCGCCTACGCCCTAGGCAACAAGAAAGCCCGCTGAACGGACCCCATCGAAGCACTACTTTGATGGGAACCCCGAAGGCGGGCTTTTGACGTTGGTTGCGGGGGCAGGATTTGAACCTGCGACCTTCAGGTTATGAGCCTGACGAGCTACCGGGCTGCTCCACCCCGCGCCAACATCAGCGAGGCTTTCGCCTCAAACAAAAACGCCGCCGCGAGTTAGGCCTCGACGACGGCGATTTCAACATTGCGAATGGGTTCCTCGAGACGCCGGTTTCAAAGCCTGGCGACGACCTACTCTTCCACTGCTTAGGCAGTAGTACCATCGGCGCTGTCCGGTTTCACGGCCGAGTTCGGGATGGGATCGGGTGGGTCACGGACGCTATGGTCACCAAGCTATGGGACCGGCGTTTCGAAGAATTCTAGAAATCGTGCGACCTTGCTTAGGCGTATCTAGCTGAGAACCAGCCAGCCAACAGCAGGGCTGTCGGTGATGGTGGGACTCTCAAGCGCGAAATGAGCAATTAGGACCGGTTAGCTCCATGCGTTACCGCACTTCCACACCCGGCCTATCAACGTGGTGGTCTTCCACGGCTCAAAGATACCTTATCTCGAGGGAGGCTTCCCGCTTAGATGCTTTCAGCGGTTATCCCGTCCATGCATAGCTACCCTGCTGCGCGGCTGGCGCCACGACAGGTCCACCAGAGGCATGTTCACCCCGGTCCTCTCGTACTAGGGG
>DATEIK010000072.1:0-2482 GCA_035279065.1 Sphingomicrobium sp.
GGTGACGCCCAGCCGGTCGATGGTCTCCCAGAAGCGGCCGAAGTCCGGGTAATTGGGGACGCCGTCGAACATGATGCTCCTGGCGCGCATCATCAGCGGTCCGTAGACGACATAGGTGTGGCCGGTGATCCAGCCGATGTCCGCGGTGCACCAGAAGATGTCGCCGTCCTTGTAGTCAAAGATCCAGTCGAAGGTGGTCGCGGCCCATGTCGCATAGCCGCCGGTCGTGTGGACGACGCCCTTGGGCTTCCCGGTCGAGCCCGAGGTGTAGAGAATGAACAGCGGGTCTTCGGCGTTCATCATCTCGGGTTCGCATTGCGGCGAGAGGCCGTCGCGAACCGCCGAGTAGGAGATATCCCGGCCGTCCTTCATCGGCACGTCGGCCTGGGTGCGGGTGACGACGATGACGGTTTCGACGTCGCCCTGTTCGAGCGCGGTGTCGACGTTGCGCTTCAACGGGATGCGCTTGCCGCCGCGCACGCCTTCGTCGGCGGTGATCACCGCATGCGCCTGGCAGTCCGCGATCCGTCCGGCGAGGCTGTCGGGCGAGAAGCCGCCGAACACGACCGAGTGGATGGCGCCGATCCGCGCGCAGGCGAGCATCGCTGCCGCGGCCTCCGGGATCATCGGCATGTAGATCATCACCCGGTCGCCGCGCTTGATGCCGCGCTGCTTGAGGAGATTGGCGAAGCGGCAAGTCTCCTCGTACAGCTCGCGATAGGTGATTTCGCGGCCTTCGCCGGGCTCGTCGGCTTCGAAGATCAAAGCCACTTCATCGCCGTGCTCGGGCAAGTGACGGTCGAGGCAATTGACGGACAGGTTGAGCTCGCCGTCGGCGTACCAGCGGATGCCGAAATCCGCTTCGTCATAGGACCAGTCCCCGGCCTGCGTGGGGAACTTGCTCCACGTCAGGCGCTTCGCCTGCTCAAGCCAGAAGGCGTCGGGATCGGAATTGGCCTTGGCGTGAAGCGCGGCGAGCTCGTCCGGGCCGATGCGGGCGTCGAAAGCTTGGGGAACCGGGTACACCGCCTCAGCCATCTGCAATCACTCCCTTGCCGCCCGCTCCAGGACGCGCCGTGCCTGGACGAGGTGCGGACGGTCGACCATCTTCCCGCCGACCGACAAGACGCCCGCGCTGGGCTGTGCCTCGAACGCGGCCACGACCTGCTCGGCGTGGGCGACATCGTCCTTCGACGGCGTGAAGGCGGCGTTGATCACCGGCACCTGGGCCGGGTGGATCGCGAGCTTGCCGGTGAAGCCTTCGCGCCGCGCGGCTTCGGCCTCCGCCTTCAATCCCTTGTCATCCTTGAAGTCGGCGAAAACGCCGTCGACGGGCTGGACTCCCGCGGCGACCGCGCCGGCGAGGCACAGCGATCGCGCAAGCTCGTAGGTGAAGCTGAGACCGCCATCGGCATCATATTTGGACGACGCGCCGAGCGCGGCCGACAAATCCTCCGCTCCCCAGCTCATCGCGGCGAGCGGTGACGCCGGGTCGCGGTAGGACAGGAGGCCGAAAAGGCTCGCGGCGGTTTCGGTGACGATCGCATGGACGGGAATGTTGCCGGTGCGGTGCGCGAGCTGGCGGACGTCGTCGCCGCTCTCCGCCTTGGGCAAGACGATGCCATGGATGTCGGCGATGGCGATGAGCTCGAGGTCGTCCTTGATGAACTCAGACCCAAGCGGGTTGACGCGCACCCACCATTGCGGCCCACCGGAGCGCTTGAGGAGATTGCGGATGAGATCGCGCGCGACCGGCTTCATCGCCGGCGTGACGCTGTCCTCGAGATCGAAGATGATCGCGTCGGCCTCGCTATCGAGCGCCTTCGTCACCTTGCGCTCGCTGTCGGCGGGGACGAACAGCCAGGAGCGCGGTTCGCTCATTGCGGCTTTTTGAGCAGCAGCGCCGTGCGCGTGCACTCGCACACCAGCTCATCGCGCTGATTGAAGCTGCGGTGCGCCCAGGTGACGATGCCGGCATTGGGCCGCGACTTGCTTTCGCGGACGGCGATGCATTCTGTCTCGCTGCGCAGCGTGTCGCCGGCGAAGACGGGATGGGGGAATTTGAGCGCGTCATAACCGAGGTTGGCGACCAGCGTGCCGAGCGTCGTGTCGGCGACGCTGACCCCGACCATGAGGCCGAAGGTGAAGACCGAATTGACCAGCGGCTTGCCAAACTCCGACTTCGCGGCGGCCGCGTGGTCGAGGTGCATCGGTTGGGGATTGTGAGTCAGCGCCGAAATGAGGACGTTGTCGGTCTCGGTAACCGTGCGCGTAACCGCGTGGGTCACGCGGTCGCCGACTTGCCACTCGTCGAAATAACGCCCGGCCATTGTGGCTCCCTAAGCGGGCAACAGTAGCTCGGCAACGGCTTCGGTGATTGCGTCGCCGTCGAGCCGGTACGCAGCGTAAAGATCGACGAGGTTGCCGGTCTGCCCGAACCTCTCGACGCCAAGCGGCGCAACGCGTTGGCCGAGCACGCCGC
>DATEIK010000073.1:0-5640 GCA_035279065.1 Sphingomicrobium sp.
CCCTCCGCGGGTGGCGGCAGAGTCAGGTCGGCGGCCGATACCCCCGGCACCTCGACATGGAGGTCGATGCGATCGAGCAGCGGCCCTGACACCCGCGCCTGGTAATCGGCGGCGCACCTCGGCGCCCGGCTGCACGCCAGCGCGGGATCGCCGAGGTGGCCGCACCGGCACGGGTTCATCGCCGCGACCAGCTGCACCCGCGCCGGGAATGTTACGTGGGTGTTTGCCCGGGCGACGCTGACCGCGCCGGTTTCCAGCGGCTGGCGAAGGGAATCAAGCACCGGCCGCTGGAACTCGGGAAGCTCGTCGAGGAACAGGACGCCAAGATGGGCGAGGCTGATCTCGCCCGGGCGCACGCGAAGCCCGCCGCCGACCAGCGCCGGCATCGAGGCCGAGTGGTGGGGCGCGCGGAACGGGCGCCGCCGGCGAATGCGCCCGCCGTTGAGCTCGCCCGCGACTGAGGCGACCATCGACACTTCGAGCGCCTCCGACGGCTGGAGCGGCGGCAGAATGCCCGGAAGGCAGGCCGCGAGCAGCGATTTGCCTGCGCCGGGCGGGCCGCTCATCAGCAGGTTGTGGCCACCCGCCGCCGCTATTTCGAGCGCGCGCTTGGCGACCTCCTGCCCTTTGACTTGCGCCAGGTCCGGCCCGCCGTCGGGCGGTTCCGCTTCGACTGCGACGGGAGCGGGAACGAGGCTCGTCCCCTTCAGGTGGGCGAGCAGTGCGAGGAGGTCGGGGGCCGCGATGACGTCGAGCTCGCCGGCCCAGCTCGCCTCGCTCCCCTGCGCCGCGGGGCAGATCAGGCCCTTGTCGTGGCCTGAAGCATGGATCGCGGCGAGGAGCACGCCCGGCGAGGCGGCAATGCGGCCGTCGAGGCTGAGCTCACCGACGGCGACATAGTGCGAGAGCGTCTCGGCGTCGGTCGCGCCGATCGCCGCGAGCAGGCACAAGGCGATCGGCAGATCGTAGTGCGAGCCTTCCTTCGGCAAGTCGGCGGGCGACAGGTTGACGGTGATGACCTTGGGCGGGAGCGCGAGGCCGATCGAGGCCAGGGCGGCGCGCACGCGCTCGCGGCTCTCGGCGACGGCCTTGTCGGGTAGCCCGACGATGGTGAACTTGGGAACGCCCGAGGACAGCTGCACCTGCACCTCGACGGCGCGCGCCTCGAGCCCGAGATAGGCGACGGTGGCAACGGTCGCGGCCATCAGGCCCGCACCGACAAATTCGTCATTCCGGCGAAAGCGGGAATCCCCCCGCCCGCTTGGATCCCCGCTTTCGCGGGGATGACGATAATGAGGTACACACTCCCCCTAGCTCGGCGGAGCGAAGCTAGACCGCCATGGACCTTTCCCGCAAGCGCTTGCGCGAATGGCCGCGGCCAACCACATGGCGGCGCATGATTTCACGCGAGCAATGGCGCAAGCTGATGGACATGCCGGTCGTCGAGTGGGCCCTGTTCGCGCTCGGCGTGCTGCTGATCATCGGCGGGTTCATCATCGCGCCTTTGCCCGGCCCCGGCGGCATTTTCCTGATCGCGCCGGGCCTTGCGCTGGTGCTCAAGACCAGCCTTTGGGCGAAGCGCCACTATGTGCGCCTCAAGCGCTGGCAGCCCAGGGCCGGCCGATGGATGGACTGGGCGCTGCGCCGGCGAAGCGCCCAGCGGCGCGAGGCGATTCGCAAGGCGGAAGAAGGCCGCCCGACGAATTGACTTTGCCCCGCCCCTCCTCTATCGGCGCGCTCAACGGTGGCTGCCCTTGGGCGGCCCTTTTTCTTTGAATTCGAACAAAGGCATGAGCGATGAAGCGCACCTTCCAGCCGAGCAATCTGGTCCGCAAGCGGCGGCACGGGTTCCGGGCCCGCATGGCGACGGTCGGCGGACGCAAGGTGCTGAACGCCCGCCGCGCGCGCGGCCGCAAGAAGCTCAGCGCCTAACCACCATCAAGAAGCGCTCGGATTTTCTCGCGGCCAACGCGGGAAAGCGCGCGCCCACTCCCGGCTTCATCCTGCTCGTCCGCGATCGGCAAGACGCGGACCCGGCGATGCGCGTCGGTTTCACCGTCACCAAGAAGATCGGCGGCTCCGTCATCCGCAACCGCATGAAGCGCCGCTTCCGCGCGCTTGCGCGGGAGATCGTGCCGGCGAAGGGCTTCGCCGGCGCCGACCACGTGATGATCGGCCGCGCCAAGGGCGTCGAACGCGATTTTTCGCTCCTGCGGTCCGAGCTTGCGGGCGCGCTGGATGGGCTGCGCAAGTGATCGCGCAGCTGCTCATCCTGATCGCGAGGGGCTGGCAGAAAGGCCCGTCGCAAATCCTTCCGCCGAGCTGCCGCTACCAGCCGAGCTGCTCGGCCTATGCGATCACCGCGCTGCAACGCTATGGAGCCGCGCGCGGGGGCTGGCTCGCATTGAAACGCATCTTCCGCTGCCATCCGTGGGGCGGCCAGGGCTACGACCCGGTACCGTAAGGGGCTCTAAGTGAACGACAGCAAGAATCTGGTCATTGCGGTACTGCTGAGCGCGCTCGTGCTGCTCGGCTGGACTTGGGCGGCGAACAAATATTTCCCGACCGCCAACCCGCCGAGCACCAAGGTCGAGAACGGCAAGACGCAGGCCCTGCCCCAGCCGCAGGCCCAGCCGACGTCAACGACGCCCAAGGCGCTGAAGAGCCGGGCGGCGGTGCTCGGCTCGACGCCGCGGGTGCGCATCCAGACGCCGTCGCTCGAGGGATCGATCAACTTGAAGGGCGCGCAGATTGACGACCTCGTGCTGGTGCGCCAGCGCGAGACGATCGCCAAGGATTCGCCGCCGGTGAGACTGCTGTCGCCGCTTGGCGCTCCCGGCGCCTACATCGCCTCGTTCGGCTGGACCGCGCAGGGCGCAGCGGCACCGACGCTCGACACGGTATGGACAGCCGACAGCGACACGCTGACGCCGGGCCGCCCGGTGACGCTGGCGACGCAAATGCCGGATGGATCGCGCTATTCGATCCGGATCACGGTCGACGACGGCTATCTATTCACTGTCCGGCAGGCGGTGCTGAATGCGTCCGGCAATCCGCTGACGGTGCGGCCGATCGGGCTGGTCAGCCGCGCAAGCAAGTCGCACGACCCCGACAGCTGGACCAACCATGTCGGGCCGATCAGCGTGTTCGGCGCCAAGGCCGACTATGACGTCAACTACAAGGACCTCGACGAGAAAGGTCCGCAGGCGTTCGACAATGTCACCGGCTGGCTCGGTTTCACCGACAAATATTGGTTGACGGCGCTGGCGCCTGGCAATGCGGCGATGAGCGCCGATTTCCGCCGGTCTCCAAGCGGCGGCTACCAGGCCGATTACGCCCTCGCTCCCGTTCCCGTCGCCCCGGGCCAGACCGTCACAACGCAGTCTCACCTCTTCGCGGGAGCCAAGGAAAAGACCTGGCTCGACCGCTACGAAGATGCCGGGATCACCAAGCTCAGCAAATCGATCGATTGGGGCTGGTTCGAATTCTTTATGCGTCCGATCTTCGACCTACTGATGTTCCTGTTCCACACGGTCGGGAACTTCGGCGTGGCGATCATCTGCCTGACCTTGATCGTCCGCGGCATCATGTTCCCGATCGCGCAGAAGCAGTTCCAGTCGATGGCCGCGATGCGCAAGGTCCAGCCGAAGATGAAAGCGATCCAGGAGCGCTTCAAGGACGACAAGCAGCGCCAGCAGCAGGAGATCCTGAAGCTCTACCAGGAGGAGAAGATCAACCCGGCGGCCGGGTGCCTCCCGATCCTGCTCCAGATCCCGGTGTTCTACGCGCTCTACAAGGTGCTGCTGGTCAGCGTCGAAATGCGCCATCAGCCCTTCGTTTTGTGGATCCGCGACCTTTCGGCGCCCGACCCGCTGACTCCGGTCAACCTGTTCGGCCTGCTGCACTTCACGCCGCCGCAGATGCTGGCGATCGGCGTGCTGCCGATCCTCGTCGGTGCAACCCAGTGGCTGTCGATGAAATTGAACCCGCAGCCGATGGACCCGGCACAAGCGCAGGTGTTCGCGATCATGCCCTGGTTCCTGGTGTTCATCATGGCGCCGTTCGCGGCCGGCCTGCAGCTCTACTGGATGACCAACAACGCGCTGACCATCCTCCAGCAATGGTGGCTGTACCGGAAGTTCGGGCTGCATTTCTCCGACACGCACCCGGTCCAGACGTGACGGACGAGGCCGCAGCTGAGCTCGCTGAGCGCGCGCGAAAGCTGTTCGCCGGGCCGATCGCGTTCGTGAAATCGGCGCCCGAACTCAAGTTCCTGCCCGACCCCGATGTGCCGGAGATCGCGTTCGCCGGGCGGTCGAACGTCGGCAAGAGCTCGCTCCTCAACGCCCTGACCAACCGCAAGGGCCTGGCGCGCACCTCGAACACTCCGGGACGGACCCAGGAGCTCAACATCTTCGACGTCGGCGAGCCGCCGCAGATCCGCCTCGTCGACATGCCCGGCTACGGCTTTGCCGAGGCGCCGAGGGACATGGTCAAGCGCTGGCGCTTCCTGGTGAACGACTATTTGCGCGGGCGCGCGGTGCTGAAGCGCGCGCTGCTGTTGGTCGACGCGCGCCACGGCCTGAAGGAGGTCGACCGCGACGTGATGCGCATGCTCGACGATGCCGCGGTCAGCTATCACCTCGTCCTTACCAAAAGCGACAAGGTGAAGCCGTCGGCCCTCGGCGCGCTTTACGAGGCGACGATGATCGAGGCGGCGAAGCACCCCGCCGCGCATCCCGCCATCTTCACCACGTCGAGTGAAACCGGTAGCGGGATCGCCGACTTACGAACCGCAATCCTGGAAGCGGCAATTCAATAGGGAGCAGCACTTGCTCAAGCTGATCATCGGGAACCGCGCATATTCGAGCTGGTCGTTCCGCGGCTGGCTTGCGTGCAAGCAGTCGGGCGAGGAGTTCGAGGAGCTCGTCGTGCCGATGTTCGACGACGCGTGGGACAAGCGCCGCGAGGGCGACGAGTTCGCGCCGTCGCTCGGCAAGGTGCCGATCCTGTGGGACGGCGACTGCGTGGTGTGGGACAGCCTGGCGATCGTCGAGTTCCTTGCCGACCGCTACGGCCGCGAGCTTTACTGGCCGGAAGAAGACGCCGCGCGCGGCATGGCGCGATCGATGGCGGCGGAGATGCACTCGGGCTTCGCCAACCTGCGCCGCGAGCTGCCGATGAATGTCCGCAAGAGTTTTCCGCCGCTCGACCTCAGCGATGCGGTGCGCGAGGAAATCAATCGCATCCTCCAGCTCTGGGCGCAGGCGCGGGCGCGGTTCGGCGGGACCGGCGACTTCCTGTTCGGCGACTGGTGCGCCGCGGACATGATGTACGCCCCGGTGGTGACGCGCTTCATCACCTACGGCGTCGGCGTGCCGTCCTTCGCCGGAGTCTACATGAAGGCCGTGCTCTCGCACCCGCACGTGGCAGAGTGGATCGACAAGGCGCAGGACGAGCCGTGGGTCATCGACCAGTGGGAAGTGGACAAGGCGGCCTAGCGCGCATGAACAAGCAAGCCGCAATGGGCTCGAGCCTCGCCGTCGGAATCGCGGTCGGAGTCGCCATCGGCGTCGCCATCCATAACATCGGCGCCGGCATCGCGATCGGGGTCGCCATTGGCATCGCGATCGGTGCCGC
>DATEIK010000074.1:0-6581 GCA_035279065.1 Sphingomicrobium sp.
CGCCGAGCGCGGCCCAGGCTTCCTCCGCCAGGTGCGGCGCGGCCGGTGCGGAAAGGAGGATCAGCGCGCGCACGGCCTCGTGACGCGTCGCGGACGGCTTGGCCTTCTCGATCGCGCTGGTGAGCTCGTAAAGCTGCGCGATCGCCTTGTTGAACTGCAGCCCTTCGAACGCCTCGCCGACGGCGGCGATGGTGCGGTGCATCTTGCGCTTCAGTGCGTCGTCGTCGCCTTCGGCAGCAGCACTGGTTGTCGCCAGCCGCCACACGCGCTGGACGAATCGCGCCGCGCCTTCGATCCCGCCTTCGGACCATTCGAGATCGCGCTCGGGCGGGCTGTCCGACAGCATGAACCAGCGCACTGCGTCCGCGCCGTACTTGGCGAGGATCGGCTCGGGATCGATGGTGTTGCGCTTTGACTTGGACATCTTCTCGACGCGCCCCGGCGTGACCGGCTGGCCGCTCTCGATATGGACCCAATCGTCGCCGTCCTTGCGCACTTCGTCGGGGCTGAGCCAGCTGCCGTCGCCCGCGCGGTAGGTCTCGTGAGTGACCATCCCCTGCGTGAACAGTCCGGTGAAGGGCTCGGCCACGCCGATCCGTCCGAGGCGCTGGAAGGCGCGCGTCCAGAAGCGCGCGTAAAGCAAGTGGAGGATCGCATGCTCGACCCCCCCGATATACTGGCCGACCGGCAGCCATTTCTCCGCCTCGGCGCGATCGAACGGCGCGTTTGGCGGTTGGCTCGCGAAACGGATGAAGTACCAACTCGAGTCGACGAAGGTGTCGAGCGTGTCGGTCTCGCGCACAGCGGCCCCGCCGCACTTGGGGCAAGCGACATGCTTCCACGTCGGATGGCGGTCGAGCGGGTTGCCCGGCTTGTCGAACTCGATGTCGTCGGGAAGCACGACCGGGAGCTGGTCGCGCGGCACCGGGACCGGTCCGCACTTCGCGCAATGGATGATCGGGATGGGCGTGCCCCAGTAACGCTGGCGCGAGACGCCCCAGTCGCGCAGCCGCCAGGCGACGGTTCCCTTGCCCCAGCCCGCGGTCTCGGCGCGGCGGATGACCTCCGCGGTCGCCTGCTCGCTGGTGAGGCCGTCGAGGAATTGCGAATTGACCGCGACCCCGTCGCCGCTTTCGGGCTCCGCGCCGATCGGCTCGGACGCGAGCTCGGTGCTGGCCGCGACCACGCGCCGGATCGGCAGGCCGTATTTGGTCGCGAACTCGAAGTCGCGCTGGTCGTGGCCGGGAACGCCGAAGATGGCCCCGGTGCCATAGTCCATCAGCACGAAGTTCGCGATGTAGACCGGCAGGCGCCACTCGGGATCGAGCGGGTGCACAACCTCGAGTTCGGTCTGGTAGCCCTTCTTTTCCGCCGCTTCGATCTCGGCAAGGCTGGTACCGCCGCGCTGGCATTCGGCGATGAACTCGGCGGCCTTCGGGTCATTCGCGGCAATCGCCTGGGCGAGCGGATGCGCGGCCGCGAGGGCGACGAAGCTCGCGCCGAAGATCGTGTCCGGCCGGGTCGTGAACACGTCGACCTGGTGAATCTCCCCCTCCCGCTCGCGGGAGGGGGCTGGGGGGAGGGCCTGTCCTGACACACCCTCCCCTTCGGCGCTGCGCGCCTCTTCCCCTCCCGCGAGCGGGAGGGGAGTCGCGAGGCGGAAGCGGAACTGCAGGCCGCGGCTCTTGCCGATCCAGTTCTCCTGCATCAGCCGGACCTTGTCGGGCCATTGGTCGAGATCCTTCAGCCCGTCGAGCAGGTCGTCGGCGAAATCGGTGATCTTCAAAAACCATTGCGCAAGCTTGCGGCGCTCGACCGGCGCGCCCGATCGCCAGCCGCGGCCGTCAATCACCTGCTCGTTGGCGAGCACGGTCATGTCGACCGGGTCCCAGTTGACCTCGCTTTCCTTGCGATAGACGAGGCCGGCGTCGAACAGGTCGAGGAACAGCGCCTGCTCGTGCCCGTAATAAGCGGGATCGCAGGTCGCGAGCTCCCGCGACCAGTCGAGCGCGAAGCCGATGCTCTTCAGCTGCCCGCGCATCGTCTCGATATTGTGCCAGGTCCATTCACCCGGGTGGACGCCGCGCTCCATCGCCGCATTCTCGGCCGGCATCCCGAACGCGTCCCAGCCCATCGGGTGGAGCACTTCGTTGCCCTGCATCCGCCGGTAGCGCGCGAGCACGTCGCCCATCGTGTAGTTGCGGACGTGACCCATGTGGATGCGCCCCGACGGATAGGGGAACATCTCGAGCACGTAGGTCTTGGGCTTCGGGCTCGCGCTATCCGCCTCGAAGGAGCGCGCTTCCGCCCACCGCGCCTGCCAGCGGGCGTCGGCTTCGGTCGGGTCGAAACGCCCGGTCATTGCGGCCGCATTATCCCCGGACTGCGGAGCGGCGCAGGTCGCGGGCCCTGGTCAGGATGATGTCCTCGAGCTTCTGCACCGTCGCCGCGGTCACCGGCGCGTCGACCCAGGCGCCGCCCTGGTTGACCTGGCGCGCGGCGGAAACGCGAAGCGCGTCGGCGCGGAGGTCCGGATCCAGCACCGCGACGGTCAGCTTGACCCGCTCGGCGGGCGCCTTCGGGCTCGAGTACCAGTCGGTGATGATGACCCCGCTGTTGGGATTGGCCTGGAGCAACGGCGCAAAGGAAACGGTATCGATCGCTGCGCGCCACAAATAGCTGTTGACGCCGATGTTCGTGACCTTCGAGGGCGCAAGCTGCGACGGCAGGTTGCGATTGCGAGCGCAGCCCGATGTGGCCAGCGCGAACACCAGCAATGCGGCAGCGGTCGTATGCAGACGGGTCATTGATGATCCTCGAAGGAGAGAAATTCGATTTGGCGCGCGTTATAGATGCTCAAGGTCCGCTCGCAAGCGTGTCCGGTTGCTGAACGATAATGTGGTGAGTCAGCAACAGGGTACAGGCGAATCGATTCCGCTCATGGAACCTTCAGGTCCGAGGGACTATATCGACTCGCGAACAGGGAGTTCGTGCGTGTGTTGAAGATCGCGAGTCGGAAGGGAGCCAAGCTGCTTGCGGCGGTCGCCGTGAGCGGTCTCGTGCTGTCTCCCGCGTTCGCGGCGAGCAGCTCGACCAAGCGCCCCGCGCCGGTGTCGCTGAGCTTCGACCCGATCTCCTCCTTCACTCCGGCGAACGCCGATCCCAAGCTCGCCGCGGCGCTCGCCGGGCGCGGGCTGTCGCTGCACGATTTCAAGTTCACCCCGGCTCCAGCCAAGGGCCGTCCGAGCCAGGTGCGGGTTGCGATCCGCGCCCGCGCGGCCTCGCCGGCGCAGACCAAGCTCGCGGATGCTTCGGCGCCAACGGCGGCGGTCGCGCTTGCGCCGACGACCTATAACCTCGGCGTCGCGGTCGGCTGGCGCCGGTTCGCGGTCGCGGGCGACGTCGCCAAGGTGAAGGACGCCGATTCGGCCCTCGGCGGCCGCGAGAGCGCGATCGTCGGGGTCAGCTATTCGCTGAAGAAGTTCACCGGCCGAGTCGCGGTGGGCGGTGAGCGCGGGACCGACCATGCGCTGCCCGGCCTGCGCAAGGGCGACAACGGCTGGGTCGACCTCGGCGGTTCCTACTCGCTGTCGAAGCGGATCGCTCTGACCGGCGGCGTGCGCTACCAGATCGAGCGCGACCGCATGTCGGCGCTCCAGGACGAGCGGCGCGACAGCCAGGCCGTCTATATCGGCACCGCCTTCAAGTTCTGAGCCGCCCGCTTAAAGTCACGAAAAAGCGCGCTCATCGCGTGACATTAGTGAACATAAGCGCCGCATGAGCCTCGCTGCGGAACGACGTCGACGCGTTGTCGAGCGGATCGGGAGAGCCGCGGCGATCGCGGGGCGCGATCCTGCCGACATCCAGCTGATCGCAGTGAGCAAGGGCCGCTCCCGCGAAGAGATCGAGGCGCTGATCGCTGCGGGCCAGCGCGATTTCGGCGAGAACCGCATCCAGGAAGCGCTGGCCAAGTGGCCGGATCTTCGCGCCCGCCATCCCGGCATCGGGCTTCACGGGATCGGGCGGCTGCAGTCGAACAAGGCCACGGAAGCCGTGCGCCTGTTCGATGTGATCCATTCGCTCGACCGCGCTTCGCTGCTCGATGCGCTCGTCCGCGAGGCCGGCAAGGCTGGCCGCACCCCGTCGCTCTATGTCCAGGTGAATATCGGCGAGGAGGAGCAGAAGGGCGGCTGTCCAATTGCGGACGTCGGGGCGCTGGTCGATTTGGTCCGCGCGTCCCCGCTGCCACTCGCGGGGCTGATGGCGATCCCGCCCCTGGGGCTGGAGCCAGCGCCCTATTTCGCGCTGCTCGCCGAGCTTGCGCGACGGCATGGCGTCACGGGCTTAAGCATTGGAATGTCAGCGGATTTCGAGGTTGCCGTAATGCTCGGCGCGACCGTGGTGCGGATCGGGACGGCCTTGTTCGAAGACTGATGGGCGACCTGGCTGCAATCATCTTCGATTTCGACGGCGTGCTGCTTGAAAGCGAATATGCGGGCAACCGCATGCTTGCCGAGCTGCTGACCGAGCTCGGGCATGAAACCACCACCGAAGACGCGCTGCGCGAATTTGTCGGTCTAGCGGGCCCGCAATTCCTCGCGGCGATCGAGCGGCGGATCGGCGGGCCGCTTCCCGAGGCGTTCCTTGAGCGGCGCAAGGCCCAGACCCTGGCCGCGCTTCGTGACGGCGTGCCGGCGGTGGCCGGAGCAGTCGAGTTCATCCGCTCGCTGCCGCCGGGCCTCCCCAAGGCGGTCGCCTCGTCGAGCTCGATGCGCTGGCTCGGGCGGCATCTCGAGCTGCTCGGCCTCGCCGAGGCATTCGGGCCGCACGTGTACAGCGGGCGCGAGCATGTCGAGCGGACCAAGCCGGAGCCGGATCTCTACCTCCACGCGGCGCGGGAGCTGGGAGTCGACATTGCCGAGTGCGCCATCGTCGAGGATTCCGAGATCGGTGTCACCGGCGCACTCGCCTCGGGCGCGCGGGTCATCGGGCTTGCCGCCGGGGCGCACTGCCTCGGCGGACATGGCGAGATGCTGCGCGCCTTGGGCGCCAACGAGATTGCGCACAGCTTCGCCGAGCTGCGGGAGATGCTCCGCCTAGGCTAGATGCCCGCTCTTCTTCCGCTTGGCCGCGAGATAGTCGGCATTGTGCGGATTGACCGGCATGTGATGGGGCACGCGTTCGGTCACCTTGATCCCGGCGCTTTCGAGCCCTGCGAGTTTGGCCGGATTATTGGTCAATAGCCGAACCTCGTCGACACCGAGCGCGCGCAGCATTGCCGCGGCGTGGGCATAGTCGCGCTCGTCGTCGGCGAAGCCCAGGCGACGGTTGGCATCGACGGTGTCGAGCCCGCGATCCTGGAGCGCGTAGGCGCGCAGCTTGTTGGCAAGTCCGATCCCGCGTCCCTCCTGCCGCAGGTAGAGGAGAATCCCCCCGCCCGCCTCGCCGATGATCCTGAGCGCTTCCTTCAGCTGTGGCCCGCAATCGCATTTGAGCGAGCCGAACACGTCGCCCGTCAGGCATTCGCTGTGGAGGCGAACCAATGGCGGCGCTCCGCCGAACGCGCCGATCACCAGCGCGACATGGTCCTGCCCGTCGTCGTCAGCGCGGAACGCCACGATCTGTGTGTCAGGGAGATCGTCGAGCGGAAGCCTGGCGCGGGAGATCAGCTCGACCGACGGGCTGCGCCGCCCGATGTCTGCGCGCGAAATCCGGGTCGCCAGATTCGCGGATTCGATCAGCCACAAGGCGGGGAGTAATCCCGCCGCGCGGGCGAGTTGCAGCGCGGCCTTGGCCGATTCGGCGCAATCGGACGGAATGGGATGAAGTGGACCGAACGGGGCGCGGTCGAGATCGCGGCCGGGATCGGCGATCGCCAGCGCGACATCCGGCGTCAGCCAGTCGGAACGCTCGATCAGGACGGGCTCGGCGGGGTCGGCAGCATCGCGCGCGTTGGCGAGGGAAAATGCCGCCGCTCGCTCGCCGCTGATCAACAGCGGCGCCTTGCCCTGCGGATCGACCATCTCGAGCAGCTCGGGCGTGGCGGTCTCGACCGCCAGGATGGCGATTGGGATTTCGCCGTCGATTGCGACCGGACGCCCGCCGCGCAGCGCAGCGATCGCGCGGGCGATCGACGCGCCCTGGCTCAAACTTCGACCTCGAGGATCAGGGGGACATGGTCCGATGGCCGCTGCCAGTTACGCGCCGGCTCGAGCACGGCGTGCGTCTTCAAATGTCCGGCAAGTTCGGGCGATGCCCACATGTGGTCGAGGCGCCGCCCGCGGTCGTTCCTGGTCCAGTCGGGCGAGCGGTAGCTCCACCAGGTGTAGCAACGCTCGGGCGCGGGCACGAAGCGGCGGCCGATGTCGATCCAGTCATGCGCCTCGCGCAGCTTGGTAAGGGCCTCGACCTCGACCGGCGTGTGGCTGACGACTTTCAAGAGCGCCTTGTGGCTCCAGACGTCGCATTCCAGCGGCGCGACGTTGAAGTCGCCGACGATGATCGTCGGCTCGCGAAGTCCTTCCGACCAGCGGGTCATCCGGCCGATGAAGTCGAGCTTTTGCCCGAACTTGGAATTGATC
>DATEIK010000075.1:0-2436 GCA_035279065.1 Sphingomicrobium sp.
TCGGGCCGAAGGAAGTGCGCGCCGAGTACGGCGTCGATCCCGCCCAGGTGCCGGATTTCATAGCACTGCGCGGCGACCCGTCGGACAAGCTGCCGGGTGCACGCGGTGTCGGCCCCAAGGGGGCGGCGCAGATCCTCAACAAGCACGGCACGCTCGAGCGCGCGATCGCCGCAGGGCTGTTCAAGGCCGAGGCCGACGCCTTGCGGCTCTATCGCAAGATCGCGACCATGGATGCCAAGGCGCCGCTGCCGAAGCTGACGGCGCAGACGCCGAGCTGGGACAAGGCCGCAGCACTCGCGAAGGCGTGGGGCCTGAACCGGCTGGCGGAGCGGCTGGACGCGCTCGCGGGGTGAGGGTGCTTCACTGCTTCACCGCTTCACGCTGTTTCACTGTTTCACCCGTTTCGACCGTTCGCGCCGTTTCACCTTCGGGACCCTCTCCCTTGGGGAGAGGGAAGGGTGAGCATCTGTGTTGCTGGTCAAGCGTGTTTTGGTGGGATTGGCATCCAGGTGCGGTCTTCGGCGATGAGGGTGTTGGCGAGGATGACGAGCTTTCGCGCGACGGCGATGACGGCGAGCTTGGCGGCTTTGCCGTTGTCGACAAGGCGTCGGTAGAAGGTGGCCATGTCGGCGTTGAAGCGAGCAGCGGAGAGGCCGGCGAGATAGAGGATGCGGCGCAGGCGGGGTCTGCCGCCCCAGACGACGCGCACGCCCTGCCGCTCGCCGGATTCGTCGGCGATCGGCGCCAGGCCGGCGAGCATGCTGACCTGCTTGGCGTTGCAGGTGCCGAGTTCGGTCAGTGCGGCGATGAGGGTCACGGCGGCGACGAAGCCAATACCTGGGATCGAGATGAGGATGGCGTAACGCCGCTCAAGGACTGCATCGGCTCTGATGCGGGCGAGGATCTCGCGCTCGAGGGCGGCGATCGCCTTGGCGAGACCGGCCATGCGCTGCGCGAGCTGGCGCTGGAGGAAGGCGGTGTTGGCAGCGGCGCGCTGGTTCTTGAGAGAGGTCTCCTCGGCCACCGCGCTCTCGCGGGCGGTGACGAGTTCGGCCAGTTCTTCCATGAGTTCGGGTGCCGGCGGACGGCTTGCCGGCGTCATGACCGCGGCGAACTGGGCCAGCACCCTGGCATCGAGCCGATCAGTCTTGGCGAGAACGCCTTGGGCCTTGGCGAACATGCGCACCCGGAACGGGTCGACAACGGCACTGGCCAGGCCCGAGGCATGCAGGCTTCGGTGCAATGGGCGGTGCCATTTGCCGGTAGCCTCCAGCACGATCAGGACAAGCTCGAAACGGCCCAGCCAGCGCTTGAGCTTGCGAATGCCGTCGCGTGTGTTGGGCACGCGCAGGCTCTGCCCGGAGGGCACGACATGAGCGTCGAGCCAGAGCTTGCTGACATCGATGCCCGCGTTAGACTTGGGCCTTGGCTCCTGTTCGGACGGATCCTTGCCTTGCATGCGGGACGACCTCCCCATCATCTGTTCAGGACGAGAGCCGAAGGACGGACGGACCACGCTCACCCGCGATCCGCAAGACCAGGGGGCGACGACGGTCCCGCCCGTCCGCGTCGAGGCCGGTGGCCACCGGCCTCGACGCGCCTCTCAGAATGCACTGAGTCGGCCGTCCAAACATGCAAGGGGCAACCTCTCCGCCGCATCAGTTCGGCAAACACTAGCACGCACGGATAGGGTTCCCCTCACCCTCCCGACGCTTCGCGTGCGCCAACGTCACGGTCTGACGCCGCGCGTTGACGATGTGCGACAGCTCTTCATGCGTGAGAAAGACTGCGAGTGCCGCGCCGGCGGCGGGCGAAGCGCTCTCCTGCCTGGCCAGGGACAGAAGGACATGCGCCAGCCGCTGCTCGACGCTGTTCGAGGACAACTCGCTGACGCGGTAGTGGAACTCGCGCATGCGATCGACCAGCAGGCGCACGAAGAAGGTCGTGAGCTGCGCGTCGGCGCGCAGGATAGCCAGCACGACCGGCCGCGACACCATCGCCGTGATGCTCGGCTCCAACGCGATGGCGGTGGCGTCGCGCACCGGGTCGGTCGCGAGCGCCGTCAGCCCGAGCACGCTGCCCGATAGGTGGATGCGCAGCAGCGTCTCCTGCCCGTTCGAATTGACGGTGGTCGACTTGATGATGCCGGAGAGCAGGACATGCACATGGTCGGCCGTCTCGGCCTGGTGGTAGAGCCGGTCGCCCTTCGCCCACACGCAGCGCTCGCCGGCGCGCACGATCTTGTCCAGGTCGTCCGCCGGCACCGTGGCGCGCAGGTCCGCACCCATTCCGAAGCTGTACTCGCGCATCCCCCGCCCCTTGGAAAGTGCCGCGCCAGCCTAGCCCGCGCCCTGCGCTTGGGACAATTCCGCTCTGCCGAACCGCCGGTTGCTTTGCCGCACGGGATTGCTAAACCTCTGCGCCCTATATCGCCCC
>DATEIK010000076.1:0-8297 GCA_035279065.1 Sphingomicrobium sp.
GGCCTCGCCGGCGGCGATGAACTGGTCGATGATCGACTGCGCGCCGTTGGCGAAATCGCCAAACTGCGCTTCCCACAGCACCAGCGTCTTCGGGTCGGCGAGCGAATAGCCGTATTCGAACCCGAGCACCCCGAACTCGGACAGCGGGCTGTCGCGGACCTCGAAGCGGCCGCCCTGGATCGCATTGAGCGGCACGTATTTGTCGCCGGTCTGCTGGTCGACCCACACGGCGTGGCGCTGGCTGAAGGTCCCGCGGCCGCTGTCCTGGCCGGACAGGCGCACGCTTTGCCCCTCGGCCACCAGGCTGCCGAACGCGAGCGCTTCGCCGGTCGCCCAGTCGAAGCCCTCGCCGCTCTCGAACATCGCTTTCTTGGCGTCGAGGATGCGCTGCAGCGTCTTGTGGATCACGAAGCCCTCGGGGACGGTGGTCAGCACCTTGCCGAGCCGCTCCGCTTCGGGCTCGTCGATCGCGGTCGCGATGTTGCGCCGGCCGAGCACCGGCTCGTCCGGCCGGCCCAGGCCCGCCCAGCGGCCTTCGAACCAGTCGGCCTTGTTGGGAAGATAGGAGACCGCGGATTCGAAGTCGCGCTCGAGACGCGCGATGAAGTCCTTGGTCTCTCGGTCGATCCATGGCTGGTCGACCACGCCTTCCTTCATCAGGCGGTCGCCGTAGAGCTGGCTGATGGGCGCGTGCTTCTTGATCGCCGCGTACATCTGCGGCTGGGTGAAGCTCGGTTCGTCGCCCTCGTTGTGGCCGAAGCGGCGGTAGCACCACATGTCGATCACCACGTCGCGGTTGAACGTCTGGCGGAATTCGGTTGCGAGCTTGCAGCAGAACGTGACGGCTTCGGGGTCGTCGCCGTTGACGTGCAGGATCGGGGCCTGGATGCCCTTCGCGACGTCCGACGGATAAGGCGAGGACCGGCCGAACTGCGGGCTGGTGGTGAAGCCGATCTGGTTGTTAATGATGAAATGGATCGTGCCGCCGGTGCCGTAGCCCGGGAGCCCCGAGAAGCTCAGGCACTCCCACACCACGCCCTGGCCGGCAAAGGCCGCGTCGCCGTGGAGCAGAATCGGAAGCACGGTCCGGCCATGCTTGTCATCGCGGATCGTCTGGACAGCCCGCGCCTTGCCCAGCACCACGGGGTCCACCGCCTCGAGGTGCGACGGGTTGGGCAGCAGCGACAGATGCACCTTGTTGCCGTCGAACTCGCGGTCGGACGAGGTGCCGAGGTGGTATTTGACGTCGCCCGAGCCGCCGACGTCGGCCGGGTTGGTCGCGCCGCCGGCGAATTCGTGGAAGATCGCCTGCGCACTTTTCCCCATGACGTTGGTGAGGATGTTCAGGCGCCCGCGGTGCGCCATGCCGACGTCGATCTCGGTCACGCCGTACTGGCCGCCGTACTTGATCACCGCCTCGAGCGCGGGGACGGCCGCTTCGCCGCCGTCGAGCCCGAAGCGCTTGGTCCCGACATACTTGCGGGCGAGGAACTTCTCCCACTGCTCGGCGTGGATCACCTTCTGCAGGATCGACTGCTTGCCTTCGGGCGTGAAAGTGATTTCGGCGTCCTTGCCCTCCATCCGGCCCTGGAGGAAGCGGCGCTCATCCACATCGTTGATGTGCATATATTCGAGGCCGACGTGGCCGCAGTAATTGGCCTGCAGGACGCGGACGATCTCGCGCACCGTCGCCTGCTCGAAGCCGAGCGCGCCGCACAGCCACACCGGGCGGTCGATGTCGTCGTCCGAAAAGCCGTGATATTCGGCGGTGAGGTCGGCCGGGACCTCGCGGCGCGTGAGCCGCAGCGGATCGAGATCGGCGGCGAGATGCCCGCGCACGCGATAGGTGCGGATCAGCATCATGGCGCGGATGCTGTCCTCGGCGGCGCGGCGGATTGCCTGAGGATCGCTTGTCGTGGCCGCGGCCTTTTCGGCGACGGCGGCCTTGAATTTCTCGATCGTCGCCTGCGTCGGGTCGAGCCCGAGGTTCAGCTCGTCGAGCTCGGACAGCGGCCAGTTCGGCCGCGCCCAGCTCGGGCCGGGTTCCGGTTCGATGATGCCAACGGCGTCGTTCATGCTACTTCGTGCCCCGGCGAAGGCCGGGGTCCAGGCCCGGCGCAGCCGGGATCAAACAGACCGGGGTAGAGGTCGTCCCAATCAAGATTGGTTTCCTCGATCAGCCGCACCTTCCACGCCTGCTTCCACTCCTTCATTTGCAGCTCGCGCTGGCGAGCCTGTTGAATGTCATCAAACGCCTCGAACCACACCAGGCGCTTGCAGCCGTAACGCTTCGTGAAGCCTTCAACCAAGCCCTCTCGATGAGCATAAACGCGAGCGATCAGGTCGCTCGTCACGCCGATACAGATGGTGCCGTTCTTGCGGTTCGCCATGATGTAGACGTATCCGGCTCTCTCCATCCTGTTCTAAGCCTTCGGCTCCTGGACCCCGGCCTTCGCCGGGGAACACTAGGCGGCGACCAGCAACTCCTTGAGCGTCTTGCCCAATTCAGATGGGCTCGGGCTGACGGTGATTCCAGCCGCTTCCATCGCCGCGATCTTGCTCGCCGCGTCGCCCTTGCCGCCCGAGACGATCGCCCCGGCATGGCCCATGCGGCGCCCGGGAGGCGCGGTGCGGCCGGCGATGAAGCCGACGACCGGCTTGCGCCGCCCGCGCTTCGCCTCGTCGGCGAGGAACTGCGCGGCATCCTCCTCGGCGCTTCCTCCGATCTCCCCGATCATGACGATCGACTGGGTTTCGTCGTCGGCGAGGAACATCTCGAGGATGTCGATGAACTCGGTGCCCTTCACCGGGTCGCCGCCGATGCCGACTGCGGTCGTCTGGCCGAGGCCTTCCTGCGTCGTCTGGAACACGGCTTCGTAGGTAAGCGTGCCCGACCGGCTGACGATCCCGACATTGCCCTTCATGAAGATGTTGCCGGGCATGATCCCGATCTTGCACTCGTTCGGCGTCAGCACGCCGGGGCAATTGGGGCCGATGAGGCGCGACTTCGACCCCGAGAGCGCGCGCTTGACCTTGACCATGTCGAGCACCGGGATGCCCTCCGTGATCGCGACGATCAGCGGCACCTCCGCGTCGATCGCCTCGAGGATCGAATCCGCGGCGAAGGGTGGGGGAACGTAGATCACCGATGCCGTCGCGCGCGTCTTCTCGACCGCCTCGTGCACCGTGTCGAAGACCGGCAGGCCGAGATGCTCGGTGCCGCCTTTGCCGGGCGTCACGCCACCGACCATCTGCGTCCCGTAGGCGAGCGCCTGCTGGGTGTGGAAGGTTCCGGTCTCGCCGGTCATTCCCTGGGTAATGACGCGGGTATTGCGATCGACGAGGATGCTCACGCGGGCACCGCTTCGCCGAGACTGGCGTCGATCTGCCTGCAGGCGGCGAGCAGCTCTTTGACGGCCTCGACGCTGACGTCGAAATTCTCGCGGGCAGCCGCATCGAGCTCGATCTCGACGATCTTCTCAACACCGCGGGCACCGAGCACGCAGGGCACGCCGACATAGAGGTCATTGACCCCATATTGGCCGGTGAGGTTTGCGGCGCACGGCAGCACGCGCTTCTTGTCCTTCAAAAAGCTCTCGGCCATCGCGATCGCGCTTGTGGCCGGAGCGTAATAGGCTGAGCCGGTCTTCAGCAGCGCGACGATCTCGCCGCCGCCGCCGCGGGTCCGCTTGACGATCGCGTCGATCCGCTCCTGCGTTGACCAGCCCATCTTGATGAGGTCCGGAATGGGAATGCCAGCGACCGTCGAATAGCCGACCACCGGCACCATCGTGTCGCCATGGCCGCCGAGCACGAAGGCGGTCACGTCCTCGACGCTGACTCCGAACTCCTCGGCGAGGAAGGCGCGGAAGCGCGCGCTGTCGAGCACGCCGGCCATGCCGACGACCATGTTGTGCGGCAGGCCGGAGAACTCGCGCAGCGCCCAGACCATCGCGTCGAGCGGGTTGGTGATGCAGATGACGAAGGCGTTCGGGGCATGCTTGCGGATGCCCTCGCCTACGGCCTTCATGACCTTGAGGTTGATGCCGAGCAGGTCATCGCGGCTCATGCCGGGCTTGCGGGCGACGCCGGCGGTGACGATGCAGACATCCGCGCCCGCGATGTCGGCATAGTCGGTCGTGCCCTTGAGGCTGGCGTCGAAGTCGTCGACCGGCCCCGCCTGGGCGATGTCGAGCGCCTTGCCCTCCGGGACGCCCTCGATCACGTCGAACAGGACGATGTCGCCAAGCTCGCGCATGGCGGCAAGGTGAGCGAGGGTGCCGCCGATCATCCCGGCGCCGATGAGCGCGATCTTCTTCCGAGCCATGGAGCGGTCTGTTTCCTTTGCTGTTTTGGGCGCGCCGAGGACCGGCGCTGACGAAGCTGGCGGCGCTCTAGACCCGTGGGCGGGGTCGGGCAACCGGTTGCCCGAGTGAAGCGAACGGCGCGTGACGGCGGTCTTTTGCAAGGGTCAAGCGTTGTTCATGCGATAATCGGCAATAGGACGCAGCTATGAAACATCTTCTTCTCATCTCGGGCGCTGTGGCGCTCGGCCTCGCCGGGCCAGCGCTCGCGAAGCCCGGCAACGGTCATGGCAATGGTCACGGCAACCGCTACGGATATGGCGGCGGCGGCTGCCCGCCAGGGCTCGCCAAGAAGGCGATCCCCTGCGTCCCGCCCGGCCAGGCGAAGAAGCTTTACAATGTCGGCCAGCGCTTCCCGCTCGGCTATGGCTCGCCGCTCGGGTACAGCCAGATCCCTTACGACCTGCGGTCGCAATATGGCCTCAACCCGTACGGCAATTACTATTACGGCGACGGCTATCTCTACCGCGTCGACCCGCGCACCATGTTGATCCAGCAGGTCGTGGCGGCGCTACTGCGCTGAATCAGTCGCCGCCTTCGGTGATGCTGAGGATATTGCCGTCGGGATCCTTGAACCAGGCGGTCTTGAAACCGCCCTCGCCGACGTAGAGGTCGCCCTGCGGCTCGAGGCCGGGCAACTCGTATTTCTCGAAGAAGATGCCCTTCTCCCTGAGCTCGCCGGCCTCCTTCTCGGCGTCGTCGACCTCGAAGTTGAGCGCAGTGGCCTTGTTGGTTCCGGCAAACTCCGAGCGATAGACATTGACCAGCGTGTCGCCGCTTTTCAGCGTGAAGCCTTCGCCCCAGTCATCGTCGGCCTTGAGTCCGAGCGTATCCTCGTAAAATTTCCGCGCGCGATCGAGGTCCTTGACCGCGATCATCGGCGTTGCATCGGCTTTTCCAAGCATCCCGGTTCTCCTTCCAGACGGATTACGAACCCGAGGCGGCTGGCGTCGTTCCTCGATACGTCCCGGCAGGATGCGTCTCGCAGCTTTTGAAAACGCACTGGCGCCGTGCTAGCGGCTCGGGCCAAGCAAGGAGTTCAGCGCTTGGCCGAGTTTTTCCTTCCCCGCAACAGCACCATCAAGAAAGGGCGCGAGTGGAAGCCCGAAGCAGGCAAGCGGCTCAAGAGCTTCAAAGTCTATCGCTACGACCCCGATACCGGCGCCAATCCGCGCTGGGACCGCTACACCATCGACCTCGACAAGTGCGGGCCGATGGTTCTCGACGCGCTGATCAAGATCAAGAACGAGATCGACCCGACGCTGACCTTCCGCCGGTCGTGCCGCGAGGGGATTTGCGGATCATGCGCGATGAACATGGAAGGCACCAACGGCCTCGCCTGCACGACCGCGATCGATGAGCTGAAGGGCGAGGTGCAGATCACGCCGCTGCCGCACATGGACGTGGTCAAGGACCTCGTCCCCGACCTGACCAACGCCTACGCCCAATATGCGCTGATCCAGCCGTGGCTGAAGACGGCCACACCAGCGCCGTCGCGCGAGCGCCTGCAATCGCCGGCCGACCGGGCCAAGCTCGATGGCCTGTACGAGTGCATCCTGTGCTTCTGCTGCTCGACCAGTTGCCCGAGCTATTGGTGGAACCAGGACCGCTTCCTCGGCCCCGCGATCCTGCTCCAGGCCTACCGCTGGCTCGCCGACAGCCGCGACGAAGCCACCGGCGAGCGGCTCGATACGCTGGAAGACCCGTTCCGCCTCTATCGCTGCCACACGATCATGAACTGCGCGAACGTCTGCCCCAAGGGCCTCAACCCGGCCAAAGCGATCGCCGAAACGAAGAAACTGATCGCGGAGCGAGCCGCTTGACGGATCGCGACCGACAAAAACCACGCGCGGCCTAGCGTGACCGACGACCGAACCGAGCTGATGGAGGATGTCGGCGTCCCCACCGGGGCGACGCCGGACCCGGACAATCCCGGCTGGTACAGCTGGGGTGATTTTCCGCGCGGCAGCTTTGCAGCGGCGACCGGACGGTTGCTGTTCAAGCCCGACGGGCAGGGCAAGGCGATCTGCCGCATCTTCCCGACCGAGCTGCACATGAACATGGGCGGCTCGCTGCATGGCGGATCCGTAATGAGCTTCATCGACATGGCGATGTTCGCCGGCGGCCTGTGCGCTGGGATGGAGCGCGGCCATTATGTGACGCTCGACCTCACCACGCATTTCCTCGCCCGCGGCAGGCCGGGAATCCCGCTCGACGCCTATGTCGAGCTGGTGAAGCAGACCCGCGGGCACGCCTTCCTCCAGGGCATCGTCCGCCAGAACGACGAGCCCTGCTACAGCTTCACCGGCACGTTGAAGCGCATCCGCGAGCGCAACGCGCCGGCATGAGCGGTGCCGTCGGGCGAGCCTATCATCGCCTCGTCAAAGCGAATGAGCTGAAACCCGACCCGGCGCAGGCGAAAGCCGCCGAGGCGCTCGACCGGCTGGCGCCTCCGCCGAAGTCCCTGTTCGCCCGGGTGTTCGGGCCGGACAACGACGGGCCGGAGGGCGTTTATCTCTGGGGCGGGGTCGGGCGCGGCAAGTCGATGCTCATGGACCTGGCATTCGCGCACCTGGACCTGCATCCGAAGCGCCGCGTCCATTTCCACGAATTCATGCTCGAGGCCCACCAGCGACTGCGCCGCGCTCGGGAGAGCGAGGAAGGCGATCCGATCGAGCCGGTCGCCGAAGAGATTGCGGGCGAGGCGCGGCTGTTGTGCTTCGACGAGATGCAGGTCACCGACCCGGCAGACGCGATGATCCTGTCGCGGCTGTTCACCAAACTGCTCGCTGAGGGCGTGAAGGTGGTCACGACATCAAACCGCCCGCCGGGCGACCTCTACAAGGACGGGCTCAACCGCGAACTGTTCCTGCCGTTCATTGACCTCATCGAGCAGCGGATGCTGGTCGTGCCGGTCGACGGACCGACCGATTACCGGCTCGACCGCCTTGAAGGCGTCGAGGTGTGGCATGTGCCGAATGGGCCAGAAGCGACCGCGGCGCTGTCCCGCGCCTTCTTCCAGCTAACCGACTATCCGGTCGAGGACCGCGCCAAGGTGCCGTCCGAGGACATCGCCGTCGGCGGCGGACGGACGCTGCACGTCCCCAAAAGCCTCAAGGGCGTCGCGGTCTTCTCGTTCAAGCGGCTGTGCGGCGAGGCCCGCGGTGCCGCCGACTATCTCGCGATCGCCCGGCGCTATCACACGGTGATCATCGTCGGCATCCCGGTGATGGGCCGCGAGCGGCGCAACGAGGCGGCGCGCTTCGTCACGCTGATCGATGCGCTTTACGAGCATAAGGTGAAGCTGTTGGCCGCAGCCGACGCGGAGCCGGCGGGACTTTATCCGGAGGGCGACGGCTCGTTCGAGTTCCAGCGCACGGTCAGCCGGCTCGAGGAAATGCGCAGCGCCGAATATCTGGCCGAGGGCCACGGCGCCGCGGCTTGACGGGAGTGGCCGGTCGCCTAGCGTCCGTGGCGAGAAGGGGGAAATCACATGATCATTCGCGTCGCAGCGGTAGTTGCCGCTCTGTTGTCAAGCGCGGCAGGAGCACAGACCGCGGCTCAAACTCGCCAGGCGGAGCGCGACCTGTTCGAAAAGGTCGTCGAAATCCCGACGGTCAAGGGACGCGGCCAGATGCCCAAGCTGACAGCGCTGCTCTCGGCCGAGCTGCGCAAGGCGGGCATCACGGACATCACCATCAAGAATTACGATGACACCCAGGACCTGATCGCGCGGTGGCACGCGCCGAAACCCTCCGGGAAAAAGCCGATCCTGCTGATGGCGCACATGGACGTAGTCGAAGCCAAGGCGAGCGACTGGAAGTTCGACCCGTTCACCTTCCGGGAACAGGACGGCTATTATCTCGGCCGCGGGTCGAACGACAATAAGGCGGGCCTGACCGCGCTGGTGCTGACCATGCAGGAGCTCCACGC
>DATEIK010000077.1:0-2381 GCA_035279065.1 Sphingomicrobium sp.
ACTCGATCGCGACGGTGAAATCAGCTCGAGGTGTGGCGCGCTTGATTACGTATCGGGCCATCAGTCCAGTCTCCTTGATGCTCTGTATTCTCTCCTCATGCTCCTCGCCCCCGCTAGGGGGAGAGATGACATGGGCGGTGAACGGCCGGCCCTCTAAGGTTGGTTGGTTCACGACCAACTGAGGAGGGATCGATGACGATCGAAGCAATGCTCACCGGCGCGCCCACCGTCGGGCAGGATGTCACGCTGTATGCGTCAGTGGAACTGGGCTCGACGGGCTGGCTTTTGACGAGTCGGTCGAGCAGTCAGAGCAAGATGCAGCGGACGCGGGTGAGAGCGAACGACTGGCAGGGAGTGATCGAGGTTCTGCAGCGTCAGCAGAAGGCGCGGCAGGCGGGTCGGATCGTGTGCGGGTACGAAGCGGGGCGGGAAGGGTTCTGGCCGTACCGTGCGCTGCGGGGCGCGGGGATAGAGGTCGGTGTGATCGACCCGTCGAGCCTGGCGGTCAGCCAGCGCGGGCGTCGGACGAAGACCGATCGGACGGACGGGATCATCGAGCTGGAAGCGATCGAGGGTCTGGACAGCGGCCGTCGGACGGCGGCACGGCTGGTGGCGGTGCCGACGCAAGAGCAGGAGGACGCGCGCCAGCCGAGCCGGACGCGTCAGCGTCTGGTGAAGGATCGCACGGCGCTGATTGCCTACATCAAGTCGGCGCTGGCGCGTGTCGGTGCGGATCTGCCGGCGGCCAACCAGCCGGGTTGGCTGGAACGGCTGGCGGCGGCGCGGCAATGGAACGGCCAGCCGCTGCCGCGTCATCTGAGGCAGGACATCGAGCTTGCGCATGAGCGGCTCGATCTGGTGTGCCGCCAGATTGCGGCGCTGGAAGCCGATCAGAAGGCCGCCGCCCGGGCGCAGGACAAGAGCGGCAAGCGCCGTCAGCCGAAGAGCCGGCAAGCGATGCAGGCGTGGCAGGCCGAGGCCAGCCCGGCCGAGCAGGCCATGGCGGAAAAGGCCGAACGGCTGAACCGGCTGGTCGGCATCGGCCTGGTGATCGCCTTCGTCCTCGTTGGCGAGGTGTACTGGCGCGACTTCGTCAACCGGCGCCAGGTCGGCGGCTATCTCGGGCTGGGCGGAGCCGAGCATTCCAGCGGTGCCCAGCAGCGCGAGCTGGGAATCAGCAAGGCCGGGAACCGAAGAGCCCGCGCCATGCTGGTCGAGCTGGCCTGGCTTTGGGTCGTGCACCAGCCTGACAGCGCGCTGACACAGTGGTTCCTGAGCCGTGCCCCCAAAGGCGCCTCGGCGCGGCAGCGGCGCATCGCCATCGTCGCATTGGCCCGCAAGCTCGCCGTGGCGCTGTGGCATTACCTCGAGCACGGCATCGTGCCGGAGGGCGCGCGCCTGAAGGGCTGAAGCAGCAATAGGATCGGCGGGCCACGGCAAGCGCTGCCGCGGCTCTCCGCGTCGGGTGGCGATCGTTCCCCGCCTGGGTCTCACCTATCGTTGTGAGAGATGGATCCCACTCCGACATGGCCTGTCGCCGCACTGCATACGGCATCCTGGTACGGATCCCGGTCCGACCGAATATGAGGTCAGACGGCCACACGGCCGATCGCTCACCACAGGCCAGGCGCGGAAACCGCGGCGATGCCAATCGCCCGCTCGTCCCAGACAGGCTCCAGCCTGGCACTGTGCTCGCGCCCGTCAAGGCCGCTGCGCGCCGCCTTCGGCGGTGGGCCCTGACGGACCCAGCCTTGACCGCCGCTGCGCGCAGTGCCTTCGCACGCCTGCAGGTCGGGACGAAGAAACGGCCTGTGGTCGAACAAAGAAACTACACGGTGATGCTTATGATACCCTTGACGCAAAGCGAACCATATGAGGCGGGGAGAGGGGGTTACGCTCGGTGGGATTTTCCCTCCCTATGCTCATCTTACGCGGTGCGGCATGACGTATGGAGCGTGTCGCAGACGGTATCTGTAACCCCCCTCTCCCCACCTCTCCCCCTATCGGGGGCGAGGAGCATGAGGAAAGAGGCCAAAGTTAAGTTAGCGCCTATGAGTGACGCGGCCCCAGCGAACCCCCCGGGCCCTGGTCGAGACGACGGAAAGTCGAATGCGAATGCCCTGGTGTGTTGGGGAATGCTAACCTTCTCACGGGCAGGGCTCGGGGCAGGCAGCGAGAAGAACCTCGATCCCGGATTCAAGGTGATGAAGGAACCGACATGCCGGAACTCGAGACGGCGCCGGTCGACGAGCGCGGAGCGCTGACTGTCGTGGCGCATCATCCGATCTACCTGTTCCGCCACGGCGAGACCGTCTGGAACGCCGAGAAGAGGGCCCAGGGCCACCTCGACTCGCCCCTCACGGAAGCCGGACGCGCACAGG
>DATEIK010000078.1:0-5793 GCA_035279065.1 Sphingomicrobium sp.
AAGCCGCCGATCCAGTCCTCGCCGGCGGGGTCGATGAAGTCTGCCAGGCACATGTTGGCGCGGCCCTCGCGCTTCTTCACCTGCTGGCGGAGGAAGGGCAGCTTCGTCCAGTCGTTGCCGGCGAGCACCAGCACGTCGTCGGCCTCGCGCTTGCAGCGCCACAGGCCGATCGTCGCCTTCGGCGTCACCCAGCGCTCGGCGATCAGCTGGTCGAGCATCTCCTGAGCATCGTCGAACAGGCTGCGCGCGCTTTCGCCGACCACCGGATCGTCGAGGATCGCGGGATAGGTTCCTGCCAGCTCCCACGCGCGGAAGAAGGGCGTCCAGTCGATCGACGCCTTCAGATCCTTGAGCGGCCAGTCCCCGAAATGGTGCAGGCCCGGATATTGCGGTGGCGGCGCCTTGCCGGTCGGATCATAGGGAAAGCCGTTGGCGCGCGCGTCCGCGAGGGTCGCCAGCTCGCTCTGGCCACTCCGCTCGCGCGACTTCCTGAGTTTGTCGTAATCGTCGGCGGTGTTGGCGATCAGCGGCTCGCGCTGTGTGTCCGACACCAGTGACGAGGCGACGCCGACCGCGCGGCTGGCGTCGAGCACATGGATCACCGGGCCTTCATACGCAGGGTCGATCCGAAGCGCGGTGTGCGCCTTGCTGGTGGTCGCGCCGCCGATCAGTAGCGGTGTCTTGAAACCCTCGCGCTGCATCTCTCCCGCGACGGTCACCATCTCGTCCAATGACGGCGTGATCAGGCCGGAAAGACCGATCATGTCCGCAGAATTGTCGTTGGCCGCCTTGAGGATGTCCTGCCATGGCACCATCACGCCCAGGTCGATGACCTCGAAGCCGTTGCACTGCAGGACCACGCCGACGATGTTCTTGCCGATGTCGTGGACGTCGCCCTTCACGGTGGCCATGACGATCCGGCCCTTGCCCTGAGTCGCGCCGGTCGCCTCCTTCTCCTGCTCGATGAAGGGGATGAGGTGCGCGACCGCCTTCTTCATCACGCGCGCCGACTTCACCACCTGCGGCAGGAACATCTTGCCCGATCCGAACAGGTCGCCGACGACGTTCATGCCGTCCATCAGCGGGCCTTCGATCACCTCGATCGGGCGCGGGTATTGGAGCCGCGCTTCCTCGGTGTCGTCGAGGATGTGCGCGTCGATGCCCTTGACCAGCGCGTAGGACAGGCGCTCGGCGACCGGCAGCGAGCGCCATTCGGCGAGCTTCTTCTCTTCCGCCTCGTCGGTGCCCTTGAACCGTTCGGCGATGGCAATCAGCCGCTCGGTCGCGTCGTCTCGGCGGTCGAGGATTACATCCTCGCACGCTTCGCGCAGCTCCGGGTCGATGGCATCGTAAACATCGAGCTGCCCGGCATTGACGATGCCCATGTCCATCCCGGCGGGGATCGCGTGGTAGAGGAACACGCTGTGCATCGCGCGCCGCACCGGCTCGTTGCCGCGGAACGAGAAGCTGAGGTTCGACAGCCCGCCCGAAATGTGAACGCCGGGGCAGCGAGCGCGGATCTCGCGCGCGGCCTCGATGAAGTCGATCGCGTAGCGGCGATGCTCGTCGATGCCCGTCGCGACCGCGAAGATGTTGGGATCGAAGATGATGTCGTTCGGATCGGTCCCGTCGGCGGTGAGCAGCGCGTAGGCGCGCTCGCAGATTTCGACCTTGCGCTTCGCGGTGTCGGCCTGGCCGACCTCGTCAAAAGCCATCACCACCACCGCGGCGCCGTACGCGCGGCACTTGCGCGCGAGCTCGAGGAACGGCGCCTCGCCCTCCTTCATGGAGATCGAATTGACGATCGGCTTGCCCGACACGCACTTGAGGCCGGCCTCGATCACGCTCCACTTGGAGCTGTCGATCATCACGGGAACGCGCGCGATGTCGGGCTCGGCGGCGATGCGCTTCAGGAAGGTCGTCATCGCCGCTTCGCTGTCGAGCAGCGCCTCGTCGACATTGACGTCGAGGATTTGCGCGCCGTTCTCGACCTGGTCGCGCGCGACTTCGACCGCGGTGTCGTAGTCGCCCGCGAGGACCAGCTTCTTGAACCGCGCCGAGCCGGTGACGTTGCAGCGCTCGCCGATGTTGACGAACCTTGCTCCCCCTCCCGCTTGCGGGACGGGGTCGGGGGAAGGGCTTGTCTCGTCGAACAGGCCCGCCCCTTCGCCGCTGCGCGGCTCGTCCCCTCCCGCAAGCGGGAGGGGAGATGATTTGGACTCGCTCACGCCGCGATCGTCATCGGCTCTAGCCCGGCGAGCAACGTGCCCGGGCGAGCAGCCGGGACGGCGCGCGGCGTGCTATCGCGCGCCGCCCCGGCGATTGCGGCGATGTGCTGCGGCGTCGTCCCGCAGCAGCCGCCGACGACATTGACGAGTCCGCTCTCGATCCACTCGCGCACCTGCGCAGCGGTTTCGGCAGCCGCCTCGTCATATTCTCCAAGCTCGTTGGGCAACCCGGCATTCGGGTAGGCCATGACCAAAGTGTCCGCGACCGCGGCGAGCGCCGCGAGATGCGGACGAAGCTGCGCCGCGCCGAACGAGCAGTTGAGCCCGATGGTCAGCGGCCGCGCGTGGCGCACGCTCGCCCAAAAGGCCTCGACCGTGTGGCCGGAAAGGTTGCGACCACTGAGGTCGGTCAGCGTCATCGACACCATCAGCGGCAGCTCGCGGCCAAGCGCCTGCTCGGCTTCGAGCGTCGCCATGATGCCCGCCTTGGCGTTCAAGGTGTCGAAAATCGTCTCGATCAGGATGAAATCCACGCCGCCTTCGACCAGTGCATCGACCTGCTCGCGATAGACCGCCTTGACCTGGTCGAAATCGACCTCTCGATAGGCGGGGTCGTTGACGTTGGGTGACAGCGACAGCGTCTTGTTGGTCGGCCCGATCGCGCCCGCGACCCAGCGTTGCCTGCCGTCCTTCGCCGCGTGGCGGTCGGCCACCTCGCGGATGATCTCGGCGGCCGTGCGGTTGATTCGTGGCACGAGAGCTTCGGCGCCGTAATCGGCCTGGCTGATGCGATTGGCGTTGAACGTGTTGGTCGCGAGGATCTCCGCGCCGGCCTCGGCGAAGGCCTCGCAGGTCGCGCGGACGATCTGCGGCTGGGTGATGTTGATGAGGTCGTTGTTGCCCTTCTGATCCTTGAGCAGGTCCAGCCCCGCGCAATAGTCGCCGGCCGAAAGCCGCTGCGCCTGGATCGCGGTTCCGTACGGTCCGTCCTTGATCAGGATGCGCTTGGAGGCTTCAGCGCGGAAGGCGGCGGCAGCACTCATGCGTGCGCCCTTACGCCGAGCAGATGACAGATCGCGTAGCTGAGCTCCGCCCGGTTCAAGGTGTAGAAGTGGAAATGACGGACGCCGCCCGCATAGAGCTGGCCGCACAGTTCGGCGGCAACGGTGGCGGCGATCAGCTGGCGCGCGGCGGGCAGGTCGTCGAGACCCTCGAACAGCTCGTCGAGCCAGGCGGGAATCGCCGCGCCGCACGTCTGCGCGAACCGGCGCGTGGTCGCGACGTTCGAAACGGGCAGGATGCCAGGCACGATCTCGGCGTCGATTCCCGCAGCCGCGGCTTCATCGCGGAAGCGGAAGAAGCAGTCTGCGGAGAAAAAGAATTGGGTGATCGCGCGGTCGGCGCCGGCGTCCACCTTGCGCTTCAGATTCTCGAGGTCGAACGCCCGCGACGACGAGTCCGGGTGCACCTCCGGATAGGCGGCGACCGAGATGTCGAATGGCGCGACGGCCTTTAGGCCCGCGACGAGTTCGACCGCGTCGCGATAGCCCTCGGGATGCGGCTGATATTTCGAACCCGGTTCGGACGGATCACCCCGCAACGCGACCAGGTTACGCACGCCGAGGTCCCAATAATCCCTGGCGACCGCGTTCACCTCGTCACGCGAGGCGCCGACGCAGGTCAGGTGCGCGGCGGGAGTCAGCGCGGTCTCATTGAGGATCCGCTCGACCGTCGCGTGGGTGCGCTCGCGGGTCGAGCCGCCCGCGCCGTAGGTCACGGACACGAAGCGCGGCTGCAGCGGCGCCAACGTCTGGATCGACGACCACAGGGTCTCGCCCATTGCTTCAGTCTTCGGCGGGAAGAATTCGAAGCTCACCTGGATATCGCCGCGCGCCTCGGCGAACAGCGGCAAATGATGGCTCAACTGCTCCATCGCGTTCATGCCGCCCTCCGCTCGGCGAGAGGCGCCTTCACGCCGCGCCACAGAGTGACTGTCAGTTCGCCGCCCTTGAGGTGCTGGATGCGGTCCATTTCGAGGCCCGCCGCGCCGAACCAGTCGGCCATTACATCGTCGTCGAAACCCAGGCGGATGTGGGCATCGCGTTCGCGCAGTTCCTCGCGCTCATGCGCGGCGAAATCGACCACCAGCAGCGTCCCGCCCGGCGCCAGCACTCGCGCGGCCTCGGAAATCGCGAGGGCGGGCGAGTGCGCATAGTGAAGCACCTGGTGGATGATGATGTTGTCCGCGCTGCCATCAGCCAGCGGCAGCGCGTACATGTCACCCTGGCGCAGGCTCGAGGCGATCCCGGCGGCCTCCAGCTTGACCCGGGCGAGGCGCAACATTTCCGACGAGCGGTCGATGCCGATCGCATGGGCAGCGCGCGGGCCGAACAGCTCGATCATCCGCCCCGTCCCGGTTCCGATGTCGACGAGACGGCCGAGCGGGCGCTTCCCGAACGTCCGGTCGATGGCCCTTTCGACATCCGCCTCGGCGACGTGGAGCGAGCGGATCTGGTCCCACACCTCGGCGTGGCCGGCGAAATAGCGGTTGGCCGCCTCCGCGCGGTCGGCGCGGATAGTCTCGGTCCGCTGGGCGTCAGCGGCGAACAGCGACTGCGTCGCCTCGTCGGCCCAGCCGTCGATCAGGTCGAACATCGGCGCGACGCGTTCGGCGTCGGTGAGCGTCAGGAATACCCAGCTGCCTTCCTTGCGCCGCTCGAGGACGCCGGCGTCGGACAGGATCTTGAGGTGGCGGGAAACGCGCGGCTGGCTCTGGCCGAGGACGTGGGCGAGCTCGCCCACCGACAGCTCCATCACCCGCAAGAGCGCGAGGATGCGCAGCCGCGTCGGATCGGCAAGCGCCTGGAAACGGTCAGCCAGGGGAAGGAGCACAGCCACGCAGATAAGGATATAAAGATATCTTTATATCGTCAATTCAGCGTGCGAAAATAATCCCTTGTGTGGCGGTAGAGATTGCCGCTATGGCGCCGAATCTGGCCTGGGTGACTCGCATGCAGGCCCGGGTGGGTGCCCGCCCCAGGGGCACATTTGAAGGGAGTGGAACGATCATGAAGAAGGTTGCAGTGACCGCTCTGGTCCTCGCGCTCGGCCTCGCCGCGTGCAACAAGGCTGCCGACAACAACGCCGCCAACGAGACGGCCGTCGAGAACAACGCGGAATATGACGTCAACGCGGCGACCAACGACGCCACCGCGGTTGCCGACAACGCGCTCAACGCCGCGGAGAATTCGGCCAATGCCGCCGGCAACGCCGTCGAGAACGCGAGCAACGCGGTTTCGAACGCGCAATAAGCTTCGCCTTCGAGCGAACCAGAAGGGCCGTCCCGTCGGGGCGGCCCTTTTTTTATCTTCGGCCAAAGTGGTACTTTGGCCGAGTGAAGAAGGTTCTGACATTCCTCCTACTGATCATAACCGGCTGTCGGGATCAGCAGCCGCCGGCGCCGACCGCGGAACAATCGGCGCAGCTCAACGAGGCCGAGGACATGCTGAACGCGGAGGCCGCCAACGAAGAAGGGCCGGAGCAACGCCCCGGCCCCTCCAATTCG
>DATEIK010000079.1:0-6971 GCA_035279065.1 Sphingomicrobium sp.
GGGCCTCAGCTACGGCGCGCACTCGAACCTCTGCGTCAACCAGATCCGCCGCTGGGGCAATGACGAGCAGAAGAAAAAGTATCTGCCGAAGCTGATCAGCGGCGAGCATGTCGGCGCGCTGGCCATGAGCGAGGCGAGCGCCGGCAGCGATGTCGTCGGCATGAAGCTGAAGGCCGAGAAGAGCGGCAATGGCTACCGGCTCAACGGCACCAAGTTCTGGATCACCAACGGCGGCTATGCGGACACGCTCGTCGTCTATGCCAGGACGGGCGAGGGGAGCCGCGGAATCACCACCTTCCTGATCGAAAAGGGCATGGACGGCTTCTCGATCGGCCAGAAGATGGACAAGCTCGGAATGCGCGGCTCGCCGACCAACGAGCTGGTGTTCGACGATTGCTTCGTCCCGCCCGAGAACATCCTCGGTGAGGAGAATGAGGGCGTCGCCGTGCTGATGAGCGGGCTCGACTACGAGCGGACCGTGCTCGCCGGCATCCAGATCGGGATCATGCAGGCCTGCCTCGACACGGTCCTCCCCTATGTTCGCGAGCGCAAGCAGTTCGGCAAGCCAATCGGCTCGTTCCAGCTGATGCAGGCCAAGGTCGCCGACATGTACGTCGCGCTGAACAGCGCGCGCGCCTACGTCTACCAGGTCGCGCGGGCGTGCGACGCGGGGAAGACGACGCGGTTCGATGCCGCGGGCGCGATCCTGCTCGCCTCGGAGAATGCGGTGAAGGTCGCGAACGAGGCAGTGCAGGCGCTGGGCGGCGCGGGCTACACCAAGGATTGGCCGGTCGAGCGCTATTACCGCGACGCCAAGCTGCTCGATATCGGAGCGGGGACCAACGAAATCCGGCGCATGCTGATTGGCCGCGAGGTGATCGGAGTTTAGCGCAGCAGCAGCGCGGCGCCCGCTGCGATCAGCACGACACCCGTCAGCCGCGCGATCCATAAGCCGTGCGGAACAAGCTTCTCGACGGCGATAATCGCTGCGATCATGACGACCCAAAGCAGGTTCATCACGCCACCGACGAACAGCAAAAGCATGAGCGCCCAGCAGCAGCCGACGCAATAGGCGCCGTGGAGCAGTCCGAGGCGCAGCGTGCCCGTCCATCCCGGGCGCCAGTGCCGGCTGATGAATTGCGCGGGCGAGCGGCACTCGCCGAGGCACGCGGTCTTAAGCGGCGACAGCTGATAAATGCCCGCCGCGATCAGCAACGCACTTTCGGCGACGCCGTTGTCGAGCGCCATCGCAGGTCCAGCGAGCAGCTGTTGAGCCGTCGCGGCGAACAATGAGAACAGCAGCCATAGCGTCAGGTAACCGGCGAGGAACACCCAGCTTTGGGGGATCGCGTCGGTGCGGCCGCGCATGTGCCGGACGCGCGCGTAGAGAAGAATCGCCGGGGCCGCCGAGGGCAGCATCATCGCCGCCATCATCAGCCACCACATGACGAGCAGGGCTGCGAACGGCGGCGCGGACATTCCGGGCATGGCCATGCCGGCGCCGCTCAACAGGAACCACCAGGCCAGCGTAACGAGGAGCGCGATCCCGCCGACGAGGATCAGCCGCTGATGGCGGAGAACGCCGCCGCTCGAATCAGGCGTGGACGACACCGTGGGTCGAAAGATGGAGGTGCGCGATCTGCGCATATTTCTCGCGGATCTCGATCTGCATTGGTCCGCCGGTGGTGCGGCTGGTGCCGCTGCCGATCTCGGCGACTTCATATTCGAAGCCGTCGGGGATGCGGATCTGGGCGCGCGATTCCTTGCCGGTCGCCTTGTTGCGGATCGGTTCGCCAGTCATCTCGACATAGCCGGGGATGCTAAGCCGGCCGCTGCGCCCCTCGACATCGACCTCGAAGTCGATCGGCGCGAACACCGGTTCGTGCATCGTTTCGATGGTCGAGGCGAACACGGCGAACACCGTCGCGAACGGATCGGTGTCCTGCCCGGTCATGATCTTCAGCAGCGCGTCGCGCTGCGCCGGGTCGGCGCTCTGATCGACGAACGCGAGCGCTTCGCCGTGGCCCTCGTGGATCGGCCCCGGCCATTTGAACAGCGCGGCGATCTTCAGGCCGCCGAGCGGCGTATCGCCGTGATAGCCCTGGTCGATCTGGATGCCGGCGACGGCGTAGCAATGGCCCTTGTCGGGGAGTGCGTTGAACTGGCAGTTGCAGCCATATTCGCACGTGCAGTTGACGAGCTCGCGACCCTTGAATTCCCAATAGGCCATGCGTGGACCTCCCTTCGTACGGAAGCAGAGTGGCCATAGCACCAGCCTTCGGTTCAATGAAGCGGCGACGCTTTGCAACTACCGCTCTAGCGGCTACCCGATCCCGGATGAGCGCGCAGCGGCTGGAAACAAAGGTCAGTACCGACAGCGATGAGTTCCGCGCGCGCGCCGCGCATAACCGCGAGCTCGCGGCCAAATTGCGGGCCGATGTCGCCGAGGCGGCGAAGGGCGGGCCCGAGAAGCATCGCGAGCGTCATGTGTCGCGCGGCAAGTTGCTTCCGCGCGATCGGGTCGAGCGGCTGCTCGATCCCGGCTCGCCATTTCTCGAAATCGGCCAGCTCGCCGCGTGCGACATGTACGAAGGCGAGGTGCCCGGCGCGGGGATCATCGCCGGCATCGGCCGCGTCTCCGGGCGGCAGGTGATGATCGTCTGCAACGACGCGACGGTCAAAGGCGGCACCTACTACCCGCTGACAGTGAAGAAGCACCTTCGCGCGCAGGAGATCGCGGAAGCGAACCGCCTGCCGTGCGTCTATCTGGTCGACAGCGGGGGCGCGAACCTGCCGCACCAGGCCGAGGTCTTCCCCGACCGCGACCATTTCGGCCGGATCTTCTTCAACCAGGCGCAGATGAGCTCGAAGGCCATTCCGCAAATTGCCTGCGTGATGGGCAGCTGCACCGCGGGCGGCGCTTACGTCCCCGCGATGAGCGACGAGAGCGTCATCGTCCGCAACCAGGGCACCATCTTCCTCGCCGGCCCGCCGCTCGTTAAGGCCGCGACGGGCGAGGAGATCAGCGCCGAGGACCTCGGCGGCGGCGACCTTCACGCGAAGAAGAGCGGCGTGGTCGACCATCTCGCCGAGAATGACGAGCATGCGCTGACCATCGTCCGCGACATCGTCTCGACGCTTCAGCCGCAGACGAGCGCGATCGAGCTGAGCGAGCCCCGTCCGCCCTTGTTCGATGCTGAGGAGTTGTACGGCATCGTCCCCGAGGACGTGCGAGCGCCCTATGACGTGCACGAGGTCATCGCCCGCATCGTCGACGGTTCGGAGCTGCACGAATTCAAGGCAAACTACGGCACAACGCTGGTCTGCGGCTTCGCCCACATCTGGGGCATTCCGGTCGCGATCCTCGCCAACAATGGCGTGCTGTTCAGCGAAAGCGCGGTCAAAGGCGCGCATTTCATCGAGCTCGCCTGCCAGCGCCGCGTGCCGCTGCTGTTCCTGCAGAACTTCTCGGGCTTCATGGTCGGCGGGAAGTATGAGGCGGAGGGCATCGCCAAGCATGGCGCCAAGCTGGTCACCGCCGTCGCCACGGCGAGCGTGCCGAAGGTCACCGTGCTGATCGGCGGCAGCTTCGGCGCGGGCAATTACGGCATGGCCGGCCGCGCCTATTCGCCGCGCTTCCTGTTCACCTGGCCCAACAGCCGGATCAGCGTGATGGGCGGCGAGCAGGCGGCGAGCGTGCTCGCCACCGTCCACCGCGACGCGGACAAATGGACGCCCGCGCAAGCCGAGAAGTTCAAGCAGCCGATCCGCGAGGAATATGAGAAAGAGGGCAGTCCGTGGCACGCCACCGCCCGGCTGTGGGACGACGGGATCATCGACCCCGTCCAGACCCGCGATGTGCTCGCCCTCGCATTCGCCGCAACGCTGAACGCGCCCATCCCCGAGCATCCGCGCTTCGGCGTGTTCAGGATGTAATTGATGATCTCTCTCTTGCTCGCGCTCGCCGCTCAAGCCACGGACAAGCTTCCACCCGCGCAGCCATTGCCACCCCCGGGAGCAGAGGAGCAGCCGATCCTGGCCAGCGTCAGCGCGCTGCTGGCGACGTTCAACTCGGGCGACTCTGCTGCGATGCTGCGCTGGGTTTATCCCGACGGACGGGTAACTGCGACGGGAGCGCGGGCGTCAGGCAGCGGCCTGCGCCAGGAAAGCTGGACGCAATTCGCGCAGCGAGTCACGCCCGCCGGGGCGTTTCAGGAAACAATCAGCGACCCGGCCGTCGAAGTCGATGGGGATGCGGCCATGGTCTGGGCCCCGTTCGTCGTCCGCGTCGGTGGCAAGGTCAGCAATTGCGGCTTCGACCATTTCGATCTCGTGCGCGAGAGCGGAACGTGGAAGATCATGAACCTGACCTTCTCGTCGCGCACCACTGGGTGCCCCGCCGAATGATCACCTCGCTCCTCATCGCCAATCGCGGGGAGATTGCGTGCCGGGTGATGCGCACCGCGCGGCGGCTCGGGGTGCGGACGGTCGCGGTTTACTCGGACGCCGACGCGAAGTCGTTGCACGTCCGCATGGCGGACGAGGCGGTTCACATTGGGCCGAGCCCGGCGCGCGAGAGCTATCTCGTCGGCGAGAAAATCATCGAAGCCGCGAAGGCGACCGGCGCGGAGGCGATCCACCCGGGCTACGGCTTCCTCTCCGAGAATGCCGATTTCGCGCAGGCGGTGATCGACGCGGGACTGATCTGGGTCGGGCCGAAGCCCGACAGCATCCGCGCGATGGGCCTCAAGGATGCCGCGAAGAAATTGATGGCCGACGCCGGCGTTCCCGTGACTCCCGGATACCTGGGCGAAGACCAGGACCCAAGGCTCCTAAAAAAGGAAGCCGACGCGATCGGCTATCCGGTGCTGATCAAGGCGGTTGCGGGCGGCGGCGGTAAGGGGATGCGCCGCGTCGATGCCGCCAAGGACTTCGACGACGCGCTCGACAGCTGCAAGCGCGAGGCCGCCTCCAGCTTTGGCGACGACCGCGTGCTGATTGAAAAATACATCCTCTCCCCGCGCCACGTCGAGGTGCAGGTATTCGGCGACAGCCACGGCAATGTCGTCCATCTGTTCGAGCGCGACTGCTCGCTCCAGCGCCGCCACCAGAAGGTCATCGAGGAAGCGCCGGCACCCGGCATGGACGCGGAGACTCGCGAGGCCGTGTGCGGTGCAGCCGTCCGCGCCGCGCAGGCCGTGAACTACGAGGGCGCCGGGACGATCGAGTTCATCGCCGATGCTTCCGAGGGCCTCAAACCCGACCGCATCTGGTTCATGGAAATGAATACGCGGCTGCAGGTCGAGCATCCGGTGACCGAGGAAATCACCGGGGAGGACCTGGTCGAATGGCAACTCCGCGTCGCGTCGGGCGAGAAGCTCCCGAAGACGCAGGACGAGCTGTCGATTAACGGCCATGCGATCGAAGCGCGGCTCTACGCCGAGGATCCTGCGAAGGGCTTTCTGCCGAGCGTCGGCCGGCTCGACCATTTCGATCTCGGTGAGGAAGGTCGGATCGAGACCGGCGTCGAGGAAGGTGACGCGATCTCGCCGTTCTATGATCCGATGATCGCCAAGCTGATCGCCCGCGGGGACGATCGCGAGGAAGCCATCGGCGAGCTTGCGGCGATCCTCGACGGCGTCGAGGTCTGGCCCGTTCGCACCAATGCGGCCTTCCTTTTCAATGCCCTGCTCGAGCCCGAGTTCGGCGCGGGCGAGCTCGATACCGGCTTTATCGAAAAGAACCTCGAGACCTTGGTTCCGGACTCCGAGCCGGACGACGCGATCTGGCGCGGCGCCGCGATGGTCGCGCTCGCCGAAGCCGATGAGGAACAGGCCGAGCTTGCCGGGTTTCGCCTGAACGCGCCCACTCGCCGCCAGGCGGCGCTCGGCCGGGCAGGCGAGGTTCGCTCGGTATCGCCCGACGATGGCGAGATCGCGGCCGTCTCGGGTTTCAGTGATGGAGAACGGGCCGTCGTCTTCTACGAGGGTCAGGCCTACGAGTTCGCGCTCGGGTCGCGCGGCACAGGCACGTCGCACGGCATCCACGATGGCGAGATCGGGGCGCCCATGCCGGGCAAGGTCACGGCGGTCGAGGTTTCCCCAGGCGAAAAGGTTGCCAAGGGGCAACGCTTGCTCACCTTGGAAGCGATGAAGATGGAGCATGCGCTGACCGCGCCGTTCGACGGCACCGTCGCCGAGCTGTCCGCAAAGGCTGGCGTGCAGGTCAGCGAAGGCCAGCTGCTGGTGAAGGTCCAGCCCGCCGAGTGACGGATACGGGTGCGACCCGAGTGAGTTAGTGTCGCAAGCGCGAGACAGGAGAATTCACGATGGCGAAGAAAGCGACGGCAAGGACGGGCGGAAAGGCGAAGGCTTCGAAGTCCAAGGCGGTCGCAGTCCGCGGCAGCAGCGGCGGGCGCGGCGGCAAAAGCACGTCGGAAGCCGCGGGCGACGCGTTCATCAAACTGCTGCAAAGCCCGCTCGTCGCGGAGCTGGTCGCGGCCGCCGCGACGGCTGCCTTGGCGGCGCTGGCGCAGGAGGGTGTCGGCGGCCAGGGCCGGGGCAAAAATGCGGTGAAGCGCGCCGGCAAGGCCGCCGCCAAGGCGGTCGGAGATCGGCTCAAGACCGAGATCGATGAGGTCAAGAAGGCGGCAACGGCTAGGCGCGGCGCAAAAGCGTAAGCCGGGCGCGGCCCAGGTCGCGCACGGTGTCGATCTCCAGTTCGCCGGGATCGACCACGTCGTCACGGCTGGTTTCAAGGCTCATCCAGCCGCCCGGCGCGAGCCAACCGGCTTTCGACACAGCCGCCACGACCGCGCTTCCCGAACCTGTCGCATAGGGCGGATCGGCGAAGATCAGGTCGAATGGGCCGGACGCGGTCAGCGCGAGCGCCGAGCCGCCGAGGATTTGCACTCGCTCGACCGCGCCAAGCTTCTCGGCATTGCGGCGAATCACGGCTGACGCCTTGGCTTC
>DATEIK010000080.1:0-8443 GCA_035279065.1 Sphingomicrobium sp.
ACGGGGTGGAAGCTTGCTCAACATGGTCTCGATATTCCCTTCGGCGCAGGCAGACTCGCCGCGCTACATTTGTAGAGAGTGCTACATTTGTAGCGTGAATGCAACATGAATATTCGGCTGTTTATCGAATCCGCGTGATGACCATCGAAAGATTGTCGGGCGCGCCGCGGGCCAGCACCAGCTCGACCAGCTTGTCGGCCGCGGCCTCGAGCGAACCGTTGGCCAGCTCCTCCAGCAGTTCGCTGTCCTCGACGACGCGCGTGATTCCGTCGCTGGCCAGGAGGAAGATGTCACCGGGCGCGGCTTCGCCGGTCGAGCTGTCGACTTCGAGCTCTTCGGACACGCCGACGGCGCGGGTGATGACGTTGGCGCTCTCGTGCTTCTCGGCGTCGGCCGAGTTGAGCATCCCGGCGTCGACCAAATCCTGGACCAGGCTGTGGTCGCGCGACAGCCGCCGGATCTGGCCGTGGCGGATGCGATAGGCCCGGCTGTCGCCAACCCAGAAGCAGCGAAAGTTGCCGTCGGCGATGGCGAGGCCCACGACTGTCGTGCCGATGGTGCGCGAGCGGTCGTCCTCGGACCGGGCGAGACGGATCAGCTCGCCGTTGACGCGGCGAAGCGCGTCGACCGCGGCCTCGACCGTGTCATCGAGGCCATAGACGATCGGCAGCGCGCGCAACGCGTCGGTGACCATCGTGCTGGCGACGTCGCCGGCCTCGTGTCCGCCCATTCCGTCGGCGACCGCCCACAGGCCGCGCTCGGTCCTGACGAGGATCGAATCCTCGTTGACCTTGCGCTTCAATCCGACGTGCGTTCGGCTGACACAATCAAAGCTCATCGCCTGCCCCCCTGGCGTCGCTATGGCGAGCAGACTAGCAATTGAGTAACGTGTGTGCGATTTGAATTTTGTTAAAGCAGGTCGGGCGGGGGCAGCCGGCAATGAACAAGACGTACAGTAACAAGGCTTTGCCGGCCGGCACGGTGTTGCGTGAGTGGCGCCTCGAGGAGGTCCTCGGCGTCGGCGGCTTCGGCATCGTCTACAAGGCGCGCGGCATCTATTTCGACGAGCTCGTCGCCATCAAGGAATATTTCCCGAGCTCGATCAGCGACCGGGATTCCGAGGACACCGTCGTCCCGATCGATTCCGACGCGGAGGAAGTCCACGCGCTCGGGCTCAAGAAGTTCGTCGAGGAAGCCAAGCTCCTGTGGAACCTGTCGACCCCGACGCGCCACCCCAACATCGTCAGCGTCCGCAGCCTGTTCGAAATCCACGGCACCGCCTACATGGTCATGGACTTCGAGGACGGCATCTCGCTGTCGCGGATGCTGAAGCAGGGCCGGCGCTTCAATGAGCGCAGCCTGTGGAACATCCTTCGGCCGATCGCCCAGGGCCTCGACCGCGCGCACCGCGTCGGCGTGCTCCACCGCGACATCAAGCCGCCCAACATCCTGATCAACGAAGACAACCGCCCGGTGTTGATCGATTTCGGCTCGGCGCGGTTCACGACCGCCGAGGCGACGAGCACCAACGTCACCTTCCACACGCCGCCCTACGCAGCGATCGAACAATATGTAAAAACCTACGAGCAGGGGCCGTGGACCGACATCTACGCGCTCGGCGTAGTCCTGTACGAATGCGTGACCGGCGAGAAGCCGCCCGAGGTGCTCGAGCGGCTCCATGCGGGGCTCGGCAATCCGCTCGCCGGGGGCAAATGGCCCGGCTATGGCAAGAAGTTCCTCGCGGCGATCGACGCGGCGATGGTGGTCAAGCCCGAAGACCGGCCGCAGTCGATCAGCGAATGGCTCGCGATGTTCGGCAAGAGCCTCGAGGAAGACACGGAGACCGAGGACGGCGCGGAAGACGCGACGCGCTTCATCGCGACGCAGGTCGAATCGGAGGAGATCATCCCGGTCGGCACGACCGATGCGTCGAACCTGGTCGAAACCGGCGTCCCGAACGACCCCAAGCAAGTCAAGTTCAAGCGCATCGGCCGCGAGACGACGACGTCCAAGAAGATCGCCGCCGCGCCCGAGCCGATCGCGGCCGAACCCGAGCCCGATGAAGAAGAGGCGGCGGAAGCGGAAGAAGCGGCGATTGTCGCGACGGCTGCAAAACCAGCGAAAGCACCCAAGAAAGCCGCCGCCCCGAAAGAGCCGGGCACCAAGTCGAAGACTCCGATGCTGGTCGGCGCCGGCGCGGTGGTCCTGCTGGCCGCGGTTGGCGGGATCGCCATGTTCAGCCGCGGCGGCGGCGCGCCCGAGCCGTCGACGGTCAACGCCGCGGCGACCGACGTCGGCGGCAATGCCGACCTCGTTCTCGGTACGCCGGGGGCCGATCAGAATGCGGCCGACGTCAATGCGACAGGCAACGAGGCGGGCGCGGTTGCGCCCGACGCGGCGCAGCAGGCCAGCGCCCAGACGAACTCGGCCGATGCGTTGAAGAAGGAGCAAGCCAAGGCGGCCGCCGCCGAGGCCCGGCTGGCGGCAATCCAGAAGGCGCAGGCGAAGGCCGCCGCGGCGCAAAGGGCCGGATCAACACCGGAGGTCACCAGGACCCCGACGAAATCGGCAACTGCAAGCTCCAGCTCGTCAGCATCGGAATCGAGTAGCGGCGGGGTATCGTCCGCGAAGCTGTCGCAATTCTACGGCATCGTCGACAGCGCCCGCGGCATGGCCAAGCAGGTCATGCGCTCCGGCAACAGCCAGAATGCCGCGCTGGCCCGAAGCTACGACGCGAATCTCAAGACCCTTCGGGATTCGATCCGCGGCGTGAGCTCGGACCGGGAGGCCGACCGCCTGATCAAGCAGGCGCAGCAGACTCGCGCCTACGTCCAGTTCCTGGTCAAGCAGCAGTAGCCGGCCGGGCGCGGGTCAGCGCCCCCCGTAACAGTCGGAAGTAAAACCCAGCGCCAGGCGTCTAGGGTGCGATGGCGAGACGCGCGGGTCGCATCCCGCCGCGCCGGTTGGTGCCGGGGCCGCTCTTCGGCCGCAGGACCTGCTCGCGAATCCCCACTTCATGCGTCAGCGAGACTTGCCCGACGCGCAGGGTCGATCCGACCGGCAGCACGGCGGCGCGTTCGACGCGCTCATCGTCGATAAAGGTGCCGTTGGTGGAGCTGAGGTCGGTGACCAGGAGCTCGTCGTTGGCAAGCCCGATCACGCAATGCTGGCGCGACACGCTGGGGTGCGAAATGACCGCATCCGCGGGCGCCGTCCGGCCGATCTTGAGGCCCGCCGCGCCAACGATGAAGATTTCCTCGCTGTCGAGGCCGTCGCTGATTCGAAGCGCGTGGACCTCTTCATTTTCGTCCGGAATGTCGATGTTCGGCGGCGCGGCCGGGATGCTCGGCTCCGGCGGCGGCTCGACTTGTGCCCGCGCCCGCGAAGCGAAGACCACATCGTCGTCCTGGCTATGCGGCTGCGCGCGGCTTGGCGCCTGAACGGACGGGGCCGGCCGATGCGTGTGCACGGGTTCGACATCCGGCTTGGATACGGCCGGGGCCGCGGCCTCATGACCGCCGGCTTTCTGGACTAGCGCCCGGACATCCTTGACGAACGCGCGCCAGCCCGGGTCGCGCGTGTCGCCGGTCCATTCGGACAAGTCGGCGGTGTGGGTGAGCTCGAACGCGATCGGGCGGTCGCACGGTTCGATGATCGCCGGGACGAGCTTGTTCTTGCGGTCCGCGAGCGTGGCTTCGGCCCGGACCCAGCGGGAAGTCACCGAGCGCGGCGACCACAGCACGACCACCGCCTTGGCTTCCTTCAGCCGCTGCTCGATCACCTCGTCGAAGGTTTGGCCCGATTGCAGCGCCGCATCCCACCACACGGCGAAGCCTTCCGCCTCGAACGATTCGGCGATGTGCCGAACCGCTGCGCGGTCCTCGCGACTGTAGGACAGGAAGAGGTCAATTCCGGACACGAACTTCCCCTTGCGATCGGATCGCGGCGAATCTTTGTCGCCGAAAGCCGCCTCATTGCGCCCCCGGCGGCGAAACTCACGCGGGCCATACACGACTCGCAACGGCCCAAATCTAAATTTCGGTTAAATGTCTGTCGATGTCGAGCAGGAAGTATTCGCCGTCCCGTCGCGGGATCAGTTTGTAATCAAGCGCTTGCGGGCCGGTTGGCGGAAGGGGTGGGATTCGAACCCACGGTGAGCTTGCACCCACGGCGGTTTTCAAGACCGCTGCCTTAAACCACTCGGCCACCCTTCCACGCCCGATGCCGCGCGATATCGCCGCCCAAGCCGAGCCGTGCAAGGCGCACGGTGAACCAAGCTGGCGCGACGGTCGTTTTGCACTCTAGCCTCGACCGTATCTTGAGGAGTGCGTGGTGGGTGGCGTGAGTGGTTGGTTGCTGATCGGACTGTCGGCGGTTTGGCTGGGCTCTGCCGCGCCACCCGTGGCGGAGCCCAAGCCCGTGCAAATCGCTCAGGCCTATGGCCCGGTCGCGACGACGCCCTACGGCCAGCCGGCCTATTCGCCGCCGGCGTCCTCGTCCTGGGAAACATACAAGCGGCGCCTGGCCATCCTCGCCGGCCAGCAGGGCGTGCGGCCGCAGACCATCCAGGCGTACGTGCCAAGCCTCCAGATCAACGAGCGGGTGATCGAGCTCGAGCGGACCGAGCCCGTCGCGCGCAGCAGCGGCGGAGTTGTCGGGGCGCTGGCGCCCTATCTTCGCGCGCATGTCACACCCTCGCTGATCCGCCGCGGGCAGAACAATTATTCCGACCATTACCAGGCGCTGAAGACCCTCGAGCTGCGCTACGGCGTCGATCCCGCGGTCCTGATGTCCATCTGGGGCCACGAGACCAGCTACGGTACCGTGACCGGCAGCACCGACCTCCTGCAGGCGCTGGCCAGCCTCGGTTACTACGGCCGCAGGCGCGAATTCTTCGAGGGCGAATTCATCGCCGCGCTGAAGCTAATCGACCAGGGCGTGCCGCGCTGGCGGCTGAAAGGCAGCTGGGCCGGGGCAACGGGCTATCCGCAGTTCATGCCCTCGGTTGCCCTCAGGCTCCGCGCCGACGGTGACGGCGACGGCTACGCCGATATCTGGGCCAACGAGCTGGATGGCCTCGCCTCGATCGCGCAATATCTGCGCGACGCCGGGTGGAAGCCCAATGTCGTCTGGGGGATCCCGGTGCGCACCCCGGCGAACCTCAACCGCGCGGCCATCGTCAACCGGATGACCGCCCAGCGCTGCCCGCAAGTCTATCGCCGCCAGAGCCGCTGGCTCAGCATGCGGGAATGGCGCGCGCTCGGCGTGACTCCGCTCGGCCGGTCATTGCCGGACACCGAGATGGCGAGCCTGATCGAGCCCGACGGGCCGGATCGTCGCGCGTTCCTGCTGACCACCAATTATCGCGCGATCCTCGATTACAATTGCTCAAATTTCTACGCGATCTCGGTCGGGGTTCTGGCGGACGCGATTGCGCGGCGATAGACAGGCGGCAGTTTCAGCCCGAGCCCAAGGAAGCCGATCCCGTCCATGCCGCGCACCGTACGTTTCGCCACCGCCGCCTTGCTTCTGTTCGCCAGCGCCGCGCCCGCCGCCGCGCCGACCTTCGAAACCCCTGCGCAATATGCCTATCTGATCGACCTTTCGTCGGGCGCGGTGCTCTACGACAAGAATGCTGACGCCCACATGCCGCCGGCGTCGATGGCAAAGATGATGACCACCGAGGTCGCCTTCGAACTGATCGACAAGGGGCAGCTGCCGTTGAACAAGATGTGCACGGTGCGGCCGGAAACATGGCAGCAGTGGCATGGGCCGGCGGCCGGATCGACCATGTTCTTGTCGCCCAACGAGCAGGTCAGCGTCGAGAACCTGTTGAAGGGCATCGTCACCCTGTCGGGCAATGACGCGACGATGGTGCTGGCGGAGTGCATCGCGGGGACCGAGCAGGCGTTCGTCCAGCAGATGAACGCGCTGGCCAAGCAGCTCGGCGTCACCAACAGCCGCTTCTGTAACCCGGTGGGCTGGCCGGACGAGGGCTGCACCTACGTGACCGCGCGCGATCTCGCGACCATCGCCCGGGCCACGATCGAGCATCATCCGAAGCTGTACAAGCAATTCTACGGCCTTCCCAGCTTCACCTGGGGCAAGACCATGGGCTCGGGGCAGGACATCACCCAGGCCAATCGCAACCCGATCCTCGGCCATGTCGCAGGCGCCGACGGCCTCAAGACCGGGCATACCGAGGAAGCGGGCTACGGCTTCACCGGCTCGGCCGAGCAGAACGGCCGCCGGCTGATCGAAGTCCTCGCCGGAATGCCGAGCTGGAATGCCCGCGTCCAGGAATCGACGCGGCTGATCCAGTGGGGGTTCAACGCCTGGCAGGCGAAGCCGCTGTTCGCCAGCGGCGCAAAGGTCGGCACGGCCGAGGTGCAGATGGGCAGCGACAGCGAAGTGCCGCTGGTCGCTCCGCGCAACCTGGCGGTGACGGTGCCCGCGGGCCTCGCAAGCGGCGCGACCAGCCTCAAGATCCGCTACCAGGGGCCGGTGGCGGCACCAATCGCCAAGGGCCAGCATATCGCCGACCTGGTGATTACCACCGGCGACACGCCGCCGCAGATCGTGCCGCTGGTCGCCGGGGACGATGTCGGCCGCGCGGGCTTCTTCGGCCGCATCTGGCTCGGCTTCAAGTCGCTGTTCGGCATGGCGTGACCGCGAGCGGCAAGTTCATCAGCCTCGAGGGCGGGGAGGGGGCCGGCAAGTCGACGCAGGTCCGCGCGCTCGCCCAGGCGCTGCAGAAGCGCGGGCTCGATGTGCTGATGACGCGCGAGCCGGGGGGCAGCGACGGCGCCGAGAAGATCCGCGACCTGCTGCTGAGCGGCTCGGCGGACCGCTGGAGCACGAAGGCAGAGACGCTGCTGTTCGCCGCGGCCCGTGCCGACCATTTCGAGCGGACCATCGAGCCCGCGCTGAAAGCGGGCCGCTGGGTGGTGTGCGACCGGTTTGTCGACAGTTCCCTGGCCTATCAGGGCGGCGCGGGCAGCCTTGGGATCGAGACCGTGCGCGAGCTCAACGCCTTCGCAACCTCCGGGCAATTTCCCGACCGAACACTCATCCTCGTCCTTGACGAGGGTGGCGAAAGAGCGCGAGCGCGAGACAGCGACGGCAGCGACCGGATCGGCGGGCGCGGCGTCGATTATCACCATCGGGTCGATCTCGCCTTCCGGATGATCGCCGCCGAGGAGCCCGAGCGGGTGAAGCTGATCGATGCATCGGGTGCCGCCGACGAGGTGACCCAGCGCCTGCTCGACGCGCTTCAGGACCTGCTCCCGTGATTGTCGGTCAGGATCGCGCGGCAGAGAAATTCGCCAGTGCCTGGGCGTCGCGCAAGCTGCACCATGCCTGGCTGCTCGCCGGGCCCAAGGGCGTGGGCAAGGCTACGTTTGCCCATGAGGCGGCGCGGCGCGTGCTCGCCGAGGCGGCGGGGCCGGCATTCGATCTTCCCGCGCTGGAAACGCCTGACGATCATCCGATCGTCAAGCTGGTCGATGCCGGCAGTCATCCCGATATGCGCCAGCTCGTGCGGCTGGTGAATGAGAAGACCGGCAACCTCAACCGCAACATCAAGGTCGACCAGGTTCGTGAGCTGATCGAGTTCCTGGGCCTGACTGCGGCGCTGTCGCCGTGGCGCGTGGTGATCATCGACACGGTCGACGAGCTCGAAGGTTCAGGTGCCAATGCGCTGCTGAAGATGCTCGAGGAGCCGCCGCCGAACACCCTGTTCTTCCTCGTCAGCAATGCGGCGGGGCGGCTGCTGCCGACCATCCGCTCGCGTTGCCGCAGGCTCGACTTCCACGAGCTCGATGATGGCGCCATGACGTCAATCCTGGAGGAGCAGGCGCCACAGCTCGGCGCGGCCGAGCGTCAACGCACCATCGCCATGTCCTTCGGCTCAGCGGGAAGGGCACTGGCCTTCGCCGGGCTCGAGCTGGGCAAGCTCGAGGACGCCGCGCTGGCGATCCTGCGCCAGGGCGACCCGACCAATGCCCGGCGCTCGCAATTGGCGAGCGAATTCGGCCGCAAGGCCGCCGCCGATCGGTACGCGGCGTTCCTCGAGCTGGCGCCGTCGCTGATCGCGCGGGAGGCGCGGCAGCTTGACGGAGCAGCCCAGGAGCGGGCGGTCGAGGCCTATGCCAGGGCGCGCGAGCTGGCGACGCTCGCGCCCCGACTGACGCTCGACCCGTCGGCGACCGTGTTCCAGCTTGGCGGGATACTCGCGGACGTCGCCGATGGCGGTTCCTTGAAGCGCTAGGCACGCGCGGCTAGGTGCTGGCCCGACCATGGCCGAGCCCTTCTACATCACCACCGCGATCAGCTATCCGAACGGTCGCCCGCATATCGGGCATGCCTACGAAGCCATCGCCACAGACGCGATCGCGCGTTTCCAGCGGCTGCGCGGGCGCGAAGTCTTCTTCCTGACCGGGAC
>DATEIK010000081.1:0-3266 GCA_035279065.1 Sphingomicrobium sp.
GGCGTGAAGCGGCCCTGGCTCCAGCCCCAGACGGTGAAGATCATCGCCCCGGCCATCATCAAATTGGTGATCAGCGCCTGGCCGATGTTGAGCCAGGCGAGGCTGACCTCGTTGCGGACGGTGGCGCGCGCGAACGCGCCGATCGCCTCGTCGTAGCGCTTCGCCTCGCGCTCCTCGGCGCCGAAATATTTGACCGTCTCGTAATTGAGCAGCGAATCGACCGCGCGGCCGATGGCCTTGTTGTCGACTTCGTTCATCTGGCGCTGCAGCTGCGCGCGCCATTCGGTCACGCGGCGGGTGAAGGCGATGTAGATGGCCATCATCGCCAGTGTCGCGGCGACGAGTCCGGCGCCGAACTTGACGAAGAAGATGATGCAGGCGGCAGTCAGTTCGATCAGCGTCGGGCCGATGTTGAACAGCAGGAAATAGAGCATCATGTCGATGCTCTTGGTCCCGCGCTCGACGATCTTGCTCAGCGATCCGGTGCGGCGCTCGAGGTGAAAGCGGAGCGATAGATCGTGGATGTGGCGGAAGACCTGTCCCGCGAGCCGGCGGGCGGCATTCTGCCCGACCTTTTCGAACAGCGCGTTGCGGAGATTGTCCGAAAGCACCCCGGCGAAACGAGCGGTCGCGTAGCCTGCGACGAGCGCGGCGACGACGCCGAACGGCGCCGCGTGGCTCGACATGCGGTCGACCACCGCCTTGTAAGCAAACGGCATCAGCAGGACCGCGGCCTTGCCCGCGAGCACCAGCACGACGGCGGCGACGACGCGAGCCTTCAGTTCTGTTTCGCCCTTCGGCCACAGCATCGGCAGGAAGCGCCACAGCGCGCCGAAGCCGCCGCTGGGTTTGGTTTGCGCCGCTTCGTCCGCCATCGGCCCCTAGGTAGGATCGTCGCGGCTCGCGGACAAACGACCTGTGCGAAATCCTTGGAACCACTGTGAAAATCGGAAGTTTTGAAGCGACCGAACGACAGGGATTGTGTCAATGGGACCGGGCTATTTCGTCATCGCCATCCTGGGTTGCGCCGACGGCGGCTCGCAATGCACGCCGGTCGCGACGCTGCAGACGCGCTACACGACGCAGGCCGAGTGTTCGGCTGCGACCAGCTCCGCACTGGAAGCGAATACGGACTTTGATTTCCCGACGATCGTCGCCCGCTGCAACGCCGGAAGTGCGCCCGCGTCGGCGGAAGCCGCGCGGGAGCGTCCTATCCCGGCGAGCGCGCGGCGCGGCTGACTCACCGGAACCGCCGCAACCCGCCGCGGGTTTTCGATCCATGCAAGCGCGCAAGACCACGCCCAAAGTGCCGCGCGGCCGGCGCGGCGCAAAGCCCGTCGACGAACTCCGCCAGGCAACCGCAAAGGAGTTCGAGCGCGAAGAGATGGGCGTCGCCCCGAAGGAGTAGCGGCAAATGTCCGATGTCATGGAACCGATGATCCACGAGGACCGGCTGCCGGGACACGAGAGCCAGCTCGAGCCCAAGCCCGATTGGAAACCGCGCTACCCAGGCTCGGGTCGGCTCGACGGCAAGGTCGCGCTGATCACCGGCGGCGACAGCGGCATCGGCAGAGCGGTTGCAGCGCTGTTTGCCCGCGAGGGCGCGGACGTCGCGATCGTCTATTTGTGCGAGCATGACGATGCCGAGCGGACCAAGGCGATCATCGAGCGCGAGGGCCGCAAAGCGCTGACCATTGCCGGCGACATCGGCGACAAGGCCTTTTGCGAGCAGGCGGTGAAGCGCACGGTCGACGAGCTCGGGGGTCTCGACGTGCTGGTCAACAATGCCGGCGAGCAGCACAGCGACAAGGACATTCGCGACATCACGGAGGATCAGCTCAAGCGGACCTTCCAGACCAATATCTTCGGCATGTTCTATCTCACCCAGGCCGCGGCGCCGCACCTCAAGCAGGGTTCGGCAATCATCAATTGCACGTCCGAGACGATGTACGCAGGCTCCAAGCACCTGCTCGACTACAGCGCGACCAAGGGTGCGATCACCGCCTTCACGCGCAGCCTCGCGCTCAACCTCGTCGACAAGGGTATCCGCGTGAACGCCGTGGCGCCTGGCCCGATCTGGACTCCGCTCAACCCGTTCGGCGGGCAGGACCCCGAGAAGATTCCGGAATTCGGCAAGGACACGCCGATGAAGCGGCCGGGGCAGCCCAACGAGGTCGCGCCGGCGTTCCTGTTCCTCGCGTGCGAGGACGCGAGCTACATGACCGGCCAGGTGCTGCACCCCGACGGCGGCGACACGACCTCGAGCTGACCGGAATCGGACTACATTTGTAGCACCTGTCCGTTTCCGGACAGGGCTGAGCGGGGCGTCTTGGCGAATTCTCCCAAATCACGGCGTGATTTTCCGCCGGCGCCAGGCGAGTGCCAGCACCTTTTACTGAAAAATCACAACTTTTTCCAATTGGCACGGTCCCTGCAATGTATGCGGCATGGGCCCGACGGTCGGGTCCGCCGAAACTGAAAAGGGACTCCACAATGATCACTTTCGCCACGGCCCGCGAAACCGCCACGATCTTCGCCGGCGCACTCGTCACCGCTCTGCTGTTCGTGTCGGCCGCGACCTCGCTGCCGATCGCGTGACCGCTTCACGACAAGGACATAAGGAATGAACGGACGTTTCCTGATCAACCGGCGCGAGGCCAAGGTCATGGGCGTCGCCGCGGGCATCGCCGACTTTACCGGCGTCGACCCGCTGCTGATCCGCCTCGGCCTCGTCGCTCTGACATTGCTGACCGGACCGCTCGTGGTCCTGTTCTACCTGCTCATCGGCTGGCTGGCGCCGCGGCAATAGGCGCCGGCCGCCCTTCCCACGCCGGTGGCCAAGGCCCATCATCTCGGCGTGGATGATCCTCATGACTTGCAGCGGTTCGTCGACGCCCAGGACGGCGTGTTCGAGACCGCGCTGGCCGAGCTCCGCGCCGGGACGAAGCAGAGCCACTGGATGTGGTTCGTCTTCCCGCAGCTCGCCGGCCTCGGGCACAGCCCCACCGCGCAATACTACGCGATCCGCTCGCTCGATGAAGCGCGTGCCTATCTCGCGCACCCTCTGCTCGGCCCGCGCCTCAGGCTGTGCGTCGAAGCCCTGCTGCCACACGCCGGGCGTTCCTCCGAAGCGATCTTCGGGTCGATCGACGCGCTGAAGCTCCGCTCAAGCCTGACGCTGTTCGACCTCGTCGCGCCGCAAGACGTGTTCGCCCGCGCGCTCGACGTCTTCTTCGCCGGTGAACCGGATCAGCGCACGCTCGCAC
>DATEIK010000082.1:0-6187 GCA_035279065.1 Sphingomicrobium sp.
CGGCGGCGCTCTGCTCGAGATAGTCGCCGGAGATATCGACCGGCACATAGGCGGCGGGGCTGATTGCATCGAGCAGGATCGGAGTCTTGGTCGCCGAGCCGGCGCCGAACTCGACCACCGCCGTGCCGCCGCGGATCCGCGCCGCGACCTCGGGCATGATCTTGTGCAGCAGCGCGGTCTCGACCCGCGTCGGATAATAAGACGGCAGCCGCGTGATGGCGTCGAACAATTCCGAGCCTCGGCGGTCGTAGAGCCAGCGTGCTGGCACTGCCGGGATCGGCGCGGCGAGGCCCGCGAGCACGTCGCGCCGGAACGCATCGGTCTGGAGGTCAAGCGTCGCGAGCAAGGCGGAGTCCCGTGAATTGCCAGCGTGCGGCGGGCGGGAAGAAGTTGCGATAGGAGGCGCGGCTGTGCCCGCGTGGGGTCGCGCAGCTCGCGCCCTTCAGCACCATCTGACCGCTCATGAACTTGCCGTTATATTCGCTGACTGCACCTTCGTCGGGTGCAAAGCCGGGGTATGGGGTGAAGGCGCTTTGGGTCCATTGCCACACGTCGCCGAATATAGCGCCGCCCGGGCCGGGGACGGCTAGGCCGGGCGCGTCGAGCTGATTGCCCTTGCTCGGATTGGCCGAGCCGGCGAAGCTCTCCCACTCGGCTTCGGTCGGCAGCCGCGCACCCGCCCAGCGGGCGAAGGCATCGGCCTCGTAATGGCTGACGTGGGCGACCGGCGCCGCCCAATCGATTGCGCGGCGTCCGGCGAGCGTGAACTCGGTTTCGCCGTCGCGCCAATAAAGCGGAGCGGCGATACCTTCCTGCTGGACCCACGCCCAGCCATCGGAAAGCCACAGCGTCGGCGTCGTGTAGCCTCCGTCGGCGATGAACTCGGCCCATTCGCGGTTGGTGACGCAACGATTGGCGATTGCATGGGGCGCGAGGAACGCCCGGTGGCGCGGCCGCTCGGCGTCGAATGCGAAGCCGTCGGCATGAGCGCCGATCTCGACGATGCCTTCGCGGCCGGCAATCCACTCGTCATTGCGAGCGCAGCGAAGCAATCCAGGGTCCGTGTTGCTGGATTGCCGCGTCGCCTGCGGCTCCTCGCAATGACAATAAGCCGGCTCGAGCGGGTTCTCGGCGAAAGTCGCGAGGATATCGGTGAGGAACAGCTCCTGGTGCTGCTGCTCGTGGTGGATGCCAAGCTCGACCAGCTCCAGAGCGGCTGGCGGTAAGTCGGGCATGGCGCGATCAAGAGCCTCGTCGATATGACGGCGGTAGTCGCGGATCTCGTCGAGCGAGGGGCGGCTGAGCATACCCCGCCTTGGGCGTGCGTGGCGCGGTCCTTCCCCTTCATAGTAACTATTGAACAGGAACGCATAGCGCTCGTCGAACGGCTGATAGCCGCGCACGAAATCACGCAGGACGAAGGTCTCGAAGAACCAGCTCGTATGCGCGAGATGCCACTTGGCGGGCGAGGCGTCGGGGAACGGCTGGATCGTCGCGTCGGCGTCGCTCAGCGGCGCGGCGAGGTCGAGCGTCAGCTGCCTCGTTGCGCGGAGCCGCTCATTCTGCGTCGTCCGTGCTCGGGCGGTGGATCGATCGAGGACAGCCGCGGCGTCTATTTGGGCACTCCTGGATAAGGATGCCGCTGTAGCAGATTTGCAAGGTGAACGGCATCCGCCGCCAGGATTCCCGCCAGGCCTTGCACATTGTCCGGCACTTTCGGGAGGTCCTTGAAGTCGGTCTTGTGCATCGCTTCACCGACCCAATAGCAGGCCGCTTGCGCCGCGATCGTCCAGCCGGTGTCGTTGAGCGCCTGCAGCAGTTCGGCCGTGACATGGTGAGCGCCATCTTCGTTTCCGACGATTCCGACGACCGCGATTTTGCCGAAGCTTGGCATCCGGCCGTTGTCGTCGGTTTCGCTGAAGAAGGCGTCCATGCGCTCGAGCACGCGCTTAGCGAGGCTTGAGGGCTGGCCGAGCCAGATCGGGGTTCCGAAAATGAGCATGTCGCAATCGAGGATACGCTTGCGGATATCGGGCCAGGCGTCGCCATTCCCTTCGTCCGAGGTCACGCCCGGCTTGACGTCATGATCGGCGACGCGAATCGTGTCGCGCACCTCAACTCCGCGCTTGCGCAGCTCGGCGGCAATGACGCCGATCATCTTGTCGGTCGACGAGGGTTCCCCGCCACTTCGCTTGAGGGTGCAGTTTAGGGCGATGGCGCTGAGCGGCACGCGAAGATCTCCGTTGCGAGAGTGGAACGGAGGGACAACGGACTCGGCGGGGCTTTGTGCCGCTGCGTCCTAGCCGCGCGTCGCGCCGGGCCGCCACGGCACGTCGCCGCCGTGCTTCGCCGCAACATGGCGCGCAGCGACGAACAGCCAGTCGGACAGGCGGTTGAGATAGATGACAGCGAGCGGATTGAGCGCGACCTCGCGCGATGCCGAGACGGCGCTGCGCTCGGCGCGCCGTCCGACGGCGCGGGCGAGGTGCAGCTCGGCTGCGCCACCAGCGCCGGCAGGAAGAATGAAGCTCCTGAGCGGCTCGAGGCTCTCGTTCATCCGGTCGATCTCGCGCTCCATCCGGTCGATCTGCGGCTGGACGATGCGCAGCGCCATATCGCTCGGCGTGAAGTCGTCGCCCGGCGTCGCGAGGTCGGCGCCGAGGTCGAACAGCTCGTTCTGGATCGCGCTCAGCATGGCGTGGATGTCGTCATCGCCGAGCGCGCCGATCGCGACGCCGATCGCGCAATTCAATTCATCGACGTCGCCGATCGCCTGCGCGCGCGGATTGTCCTTGGGAATGCGCGAGCCGTCGGCGAGCCCGGTGTCGCCCTTGTCGCCGGTGCGCGTGTAGATTTTGTTGAGCTTGACCAAGGCGCGCGAGGTCAGCGGCCCGACGAGCCGGCGACGACGAGGAGCAGAATGACGATGACGATCGCGACGCCCTGGAACAGCACGCGGCGCTGCATCCATTTCTGCGACTGCTCGCCGGTGAGGTCGCGGCCCGACGCCATGTTCATCACGCCGCGAACCAGCACGTAGAGCGTTGCGGCCATGGCCAGGAGAAGCAGGATCAGGAGCGGCCAGCGCATGCGTCGCCCTTAGGCGTCGGCGAAACCGAAACCAAGCGGAAGCTTGCCGGCGAGGAGGTCTGCCGCGAGCGCCGGCCCGTCCACGCCCTCGTCGCGCATCGCCGCCAATGTCGGCGCGTGGTCGCGCTTGGCGAGGCGGCGGCCGTCGGCGTGGGTGACGAGCGCATGGTGCAAATATCTGGGCTCGGGGAGGCCGAGCAGTTGCTGGAGGAGGCGCTGGATCGGGGTCGAAGGCCTGAGGTCCGCGGCGCGGACGACCAGGGTCACGCCGCTCGCGGCGTCGTCGACCACGCACGCCAGATGATAGGCGGCGGGTGCATCCTTGCGGGCGAGGATCGCGTCGTCCAAGTCTTCACGAGAGGTGTCGAACTCGCGGCCGTCGGCCTCGGTCCATGATGGCAGCCCAGCCAGATCGAGCGCCTTCCCCGCGTCGAGCCGCCAGCTGTGCGGCTGGCTCGCGCGGCGGTCCGGATCGTCGGTCAGCTCGCGGCATGTGCCGGGATAATGCGTGCCGGCCGGCCCATGCGGCGCTTCTAGCGCGGCAACGATGTCGGCGCGCGTGCAGAAGCAGGGATAGACCAGGCCACGCTCGCGCAGCCGATCCAGCGCCGCCTGATATTCCGCCGCGCGTTGCGATTGGACCAGAACGCCCCCGTCCCAATCGAGGCCGAGCCAGCGCAAGTCTTCATAAATGGCGTCCACGAATTCAGGCCGCCAGCGCGTCTGGTCGAGGTCCTCGATCCGCAAGCGGAATTGCTCGCCGCGATCGCGCCCGAGGACCGCGCTGTAAGCGTGGCCCAGATGCAACCGTCCGGTCGGAGAAGGCGCAAAGCGCGTAATGTTCACCTGCCCGCCCCTTGACGCAGAGTCCGCAATCCTCGATTCATCGTTCCGTCACACCGGGTTGGCATCCGGTGGGCGACAAGGGAAGACGGGCCGAGGCCCTCTCCTCCCTGCCCGATTTCTTGGGCGTGCGACGGGGCCGGGGAGCTGGAGTTCGGACCGACCGAACGAAAGGCTTGCGCGTCCACGTGTATCATCCAGAGCTGATCCGCCATCCCGATAGCTGCCCGGCGCTGGTGCTCAACGCCGATTACACCCCGCTGTCCTATTACCCGCTGTCGCTGTGGCCGTGGCAGACAGCGATCAAGGCGATGTTCCTCGAACGCGTCGACATCGTCGCGCTTTACGAGCGCGAGGTGCACAGCCCTAGCCGCGCGCTGAAGCTGCCGTCGGTGATCGCGCTTCGCCAGTTCGTGCGGCCCAACGAATATCCGGCGTTCACGCGGTTCAACCTGTTCCTCCGCGACCGATTCCGCTGCGTCTATTGCGGTTCGGCGAGGGAGCTGACCTTCGACCATGTGATCCCCCGCGCCCAGGGCGGGCGGACGACGTGGGAGAATGTCGCGACGGCGTGCGCGCCGTGCAACCTGCGCAAGGGCGGGCGGACGCCGTTCGAGGCGCACATGCACCCGCATCGCGACCCGATCCGGCCCACCAGCTGGCAGCTGCAGGAGCATGGCCGCGCCTTCCCGCCCAACTATCTCCACGACAGCTGGCGCGACTATCTCTACTGGGACGTCGAGCTGGAGCCCTGATCAGAGGCGGGAGACCGCGTCGCGTACCGCCGGCGCCACGTCGTCGCGCTGTAGCGCCATCGCGATGTTGGCGACGACGAAACCGGCCGCGCTGCCGCAATCGTAGCGCGCGCCGTCGAACCGGTAAGCGTGGAACGGCTGGGTGCCGATCACCTTGGCCATGGCGTCGGTGAGCTGGATCTCGCCGCCCGCGCCCGCTTCCTGGGCGTCGAGCGCGCGCATGACCTCGGGCTGGAGGATGTAGCGCCCGGGCAGCATGAGGTTCGACGGCGCGGTGCCGGGTGCGGGCTTCTCGACGAGGCCGCGGATCTCGGTCAGGCGGCCTTCGGTCGGCCCCGGATCGACCACCCCATATTTATGGGTCTCGCTGTCGGGCACCTCAAGCGCGGCGACGACATTGCCGCCGACCTGGCCGTAAGCCTCGACCAGCTGCGCGAGGCAATTGGGCTTGCCAAACATCAGCTCGTCGGGAAGCAGCACTGCGAAAGGCTCGTCACCGACGATCTCGCGCGCGCACCAGACGGCGTGGCCCAGGCCCAGCGGCTGTTGCTGGCGGACGGTGACGATCTCGCCGAACCTAGCGCGCGAGGGAGTCAGCACGTCGAGACTCTTGCCCTTGTCGCGCAGCGTCCGCTCGAGCTCGAACGCCTGGTCGAAATAGTCGACCAAAGTCGATTTGCCGCGACCGGTGACGAAGATCATCTCCTCGATCCCGGCCTCGCGGGCCTCGTCCACCGCGTACTGGATCAGCGGGCGATCGACGATCGTCAGCATTTCCTTGGGCATGGTCTTGGTCGCGGGCAGGAGCCGCGTCCCCAGCCCCGCCACCGGGAAGATCGCCTTGCGGACTCGCTTGCTCACTGCGGCTTGACCGGTCCGGTGTCGTCGGTGACGGGCGTGAGGTCGGTCCCCGCGGGAAGCGCCGGCGCCGCGCCGCCGGTCGCCGGCGGCAGGTCGAATGGGTCGGCCTTGCGCGCGGTGGAACGCTTCATCAGCTCGTCGACCCGGTCGGGCCGGGCATAGGTCGGCGGGGTGAGCAGCTCGTCCGCGGTCGGCGTCGCGCGCGCAAGCAGCGGCTTCACCGGCAGCGAATGGCCCGCCTCGGGCTTGAGGTCCGACACGCGCCCGCAGCCGGCGAGCGCGATGAACCCGACAATGACCACGAGACGCATGCGGATCGACTAGCCGTTCGCTTGGGCTTGCGCTAGCGGCCTGCCATGCGCCGCCTCGCCCTGATCTGCGTCATCCTGTCCCTCGCCGCCTGCCAGAAGCCGCAGCAAGCGAACGAGGCCGCTGCCGCCAACGAGATCACGGCGACGGCCCCGCCTGGACCGGTCAAGGGCGTCGACCGCAGCCACAAGGGCCAGCCGGCGCCGGCTGCGAGCTTCAACGACCCTGACGGCGGCAAGATCAGCATCGCCAGGTTCAAGGGCGTGCCGGTGCTGGTCAATTTGTGGGCGAGCTGGTGCGCACCCTGCATCAAGGAGCTGCCGACGCTC
>DATEIK010000083.1:0-4300 GCA_035279065.1 Sphingomicrobium sp.
GAGTGGTGCCGCTTGCGTGACTCGAACACGCGACCCCATCATTACGAATGATGTGCTCTACCGGCTGAGCTAAAGCGGCGCTCTTGGCGGGAAGCCGCGGCCCTAACAGCCGCCCGCGCCTCGGGCAAGCCGCCGTTCTTCAACAAATATGCTTAACGCTTTGGTAACTGCGCTCCGCCATTTTGCCTCTCAATTCGGAGGGAAGTGGGAAGAGCCGCATGGACAGCTATCGCGAGCATCCGGAGGACTTCGAGCCGCAATCGGCGCCTGAGCCGGCGGTCGTGGACGACGTCGCCGCGGCGATCGGCACCGACGAGCGCCGGATGCACGTGCGCGCCTACAATTATTGGGTCTCGCTGCTCGACGGTCGTGACTTCCCCTCGATCGAAGACCTCGATTCCGGCGACGTCGAGGATTTCTCCCCGCACAGTGTCCTCCTCGATTTCACCTGCGGGAGCGAAAACCCGGCAATGCCCTATCTCGGCGCGGCGATCCGCGACGAATGCGGCCTCGACGATGACATGCGGACCATCGCCCAGGTGCCGAGCCGTTCGCTGCTGTCGCGCCTGACCGACCACTATATGCAGATCATCGCCAATCGCGCGCCGATCGGCTTCGAGGCCGAATTCGACAACCAGCGCGGCGAGACCATCTGCTATCGCGGCATCCTGCTGCCCTTTTCGTCCGACGGTGACACGATCGATTTCATCTACGGGGTGATCAACTGGAAGAAGAACGACGGCGCTGAACAACAAGCGGCGGTCGAGACTGCCGCGCTTGAGCCAGAGGAGGATGTCCTCGAGCTCGATACGTTGGCTGAGGCGGAAGTCGCCCCCATGATCGAAGAAGCCGCGGAGACGACCCCGCGCTGGTATGGCCGCGAGGAAGCGGACGATTCCGGTGAAGAGCCGGCGTCCGACGAGCCCGAGGCCGATGAGGCCCAAACCCCGCCGCCGCATTTCTCATGGGAGGACGGGCCGCTCGCCGACGCCGACGAGGATGCGGCCGAAGGGCCCGAGATCGCACTCGATCCGAATGCCGGCCTCGCCGACCGCCTGTGGGCCGCTCGCGAAACCGCGGAATCGGTCAAAGCGGGTGAGGGGCGCACTCGCGTCGCGCTCTACCGCGCGCTCGCGCTCGCCTATGACTTCGCCATCGCCGCCGAGCAGACGCCGGACGAATATGCCGAGCTGCTCGAGGAATCGGGCGTCAAGGCCCAGGTCCGCGCGCCGATGACGCCAATCGTCAAGCTCGTCTTCGGGGTCGATTACGACAAGGCGCGCCTGACGGAGTTTGCTGCCGCGCTGTCATACGCGCGCCGCCAAAACGTGGCGGGGGGCAGCTTTCAGGACTTCATCGAAAAGCAGCATGGCGGCCTCAAGGCGCTGGTCGCGGCCGAGCGCCAGGCGCGCCGCCCCGAGCCCAGGCCCGACACGCGCGGCGAAGCCGCCCGCGCCCGCCTTCGCACCGCCGCGCCGATCTCGCTCAGCGATTTGCCCGACGTGGAAGAATTCGCGGTCGTGGTCACCCGCCGCGGCCCCGACGGTATCCATCAGCCCGTCGCGGTGCTCGACGACGAAGCGCTGATCGAGCGCGCGATCCGCAAGGCAGCTTAAACCGCGTTCACACTCCCTTGCTGGGGTTGTCCCCCTCGCGAGCAGGGGTTTATAGGCCCGCCGCAGCCCCCACTGCTCGCGGAGCCTTAATCTTCTCATGACGGCCCATACGCGCCTGCCACAGCCGCTGGTCGAATCCATTCGCAAGGCGCTCACCCGAAATGCCCTTCCGGGCGAAACCATGGGCCTGTCGCGCGACGCCGAGCGCGATGCGGCCGAGTTCCTCGCCGAGGTCGCCGCCAAGCGGCGCCGGGGCGAGCTGGCGCTCAAGATCGAATCGATCGGAGGCGAGGCCGGGAAGCGGCGCATGCGCATCGGCATCGTCAACGACGATATGCCGTTTCTCGTCGATTCGGTCGCCAACGCCATCGCCGCCCGGCAGCTGACCATCCATCGCCTGCTTCACCCCGTCGTCTGCGTGAACCGCGACGACGGAGGCACGCTTGGCGAAGTCGGGCCGCTGTGCGACGACAAGAGCCGTCGCGAATCGATGATGTATCTCGAGCTCGATCGGGCCGATGCGCGCGGCCGGCAGGAGCTCGCCGCGGACTTGAAGCGCGTGCTGTCGGATGTGCGCCTGGCGGTGCGCGATTGGCACCCGCTTCAGAACAAGATGCGCGAGGACGCCAAGGCGATCGCGGACCCCGAAGGCAAGGCGCTGCTCGATTGGTTTGCCGACGGCGCGATGACCCTTCTCGGCTACCACGTCGAAAATCCGTACGAGCAGCCCTCACACACCCTCGGGATTTTCAGCGTCCGAGGCGCGCCGACCGACGAGGGCGGTTGCCTCGGAGCGATGCGCTACCTCGAACGCGGCGGCGACCAGCCGTTGATGGCCAAGGCGGAGCGCCGGGCGACGGTCCACCGGCGCGTGCCGCTCGACCTCGTCGTCGTGCCCCTGATGGACGGCGACAAGGTGAGCGGCATCGGTGTCCACGCCGGCCTGTGGACCAGCGAAGCGCTGCGCGTCCCGCCCGAAGAGGTGCCCGTCCTGCGCCGGCGGCTGAAGCAGCTCGACGAGGATTTTGGGTTCGATCCCAAGGGGCATTCGGGCAAGGCGATGAGGCACGCGATGGCCTCCCTGCCGCGCGATCTCCTGCTCACCGTCGATTATGACGCGGTGCGCGCCCTGGTGATGATGGCGATGTCGCTGGCCGACCGCCCGCGGCCGGCGCTGCTCCAGGTCCGCAGCATCCTCAAGGGCCAGCTGTTCACCTTCGTCTGGCTGCCGCGCGAGGAGCTCAGCACGACGCGCCGGACGGCGATCGCGGCGCTGCTCGAAAAGGAAGTCGGCCGCGAGATCACCAGTTGGTCGGTCGAGCTCGGCGACGCCGACCTCGCGCTCATCCGCTACACGCAATATATCGACGAGAAGGCGGCGCTGCCCAATGCCGCGAAGCTCGACAATGCGGTGGTCGAGATGGTCCGCGGCTGGACTCCGGCGGTCGAGGCCGAGCTGATCGGGCTGGCCGGTCCGGCGCTCGCCACCCGCCTCGCGCTGACCTATCTCGGCGCCTTCAGCGACAGTTACCGCTCGCGCACCGACCCCGACGAGGGCGCCGCGGATATTCTCCGGCTCAGCAACCTGACCGGCGATTCCGATCGCGGCGTTCGCATCTCGCAGCGCGGCGGGAGCGGGCCTGAAGGGCAGCTGCGTCTCAAGGCCTATCGCCGCGGCGGGCTCATCCCGCTGTCGGAAGCGGTGCCGGTGCTCGAGAACTTCGGGTTCCGGGTGATCGAGGAACGGCCGAGCGCGCTCGCCGACGGCCTCGGCTACATCAGCGATTTCGGGGTCGAGATCGGCCCCGAAGCCGACCTCGATGCGATCCTCGCGCGGACGCCGGAGATCGAGCGCGCGATCGCCAACGTCCTGTGCGGGATCGCGGAGGACGATGAGTTCAACCAGCTCGTCCTCTACGCCGGTCTCAACACGCAGGCCGTCGTCTGGCTCAGGGCCTGGTTCCGCTATCTGCGCCAGACCGGCAGCAGCTTCGGGCTCGTCACCGTCGTCGACGCGCTGCGCCGCGCACCCAACGCAACGCGCGCTCTCATTGGCCAATTCATCGCCGCGCACGACCCAGCGACGAAGGACCGGGACGCGCAGGTCGGCAAGTATCGCGCCGATCTCGACCGCTCGCTCGCCAAGGTGCGCTCGATCGACGACGACCGCATCCTTCGCCGCCTGCGCTCGCTGGTCGAAGCGATCCTTCGCACCAACGCCTTCGCTCCGGCCGCCGAGGAGGCGCTCGCCTTCAAGATCGATTCCGCCCGCGTTCCGGGTCTTCCGGCGCCTGTGCCGTGGCGGGAGATCTGGGTCTACAGCCCACGGGTCGAGGGCATTCACCTGCGCGGCGGCCCGGTCGCGCGCGGCGGGCTGCGCTGGTCCGACCGGCGCGACGATTTCCGCACCGAGATTCTGGGCCTGATGAAGGCGCAGCTGGTCAAGAATGCGGTCATCGTCCCGACCGGCGCTAAAGGCGGCTTCTATCCCAAGCAGCTGCCGCCGATGTCCAACCGCGACGCCTGGCTCGCCGAGGGCACCGAGACCTACCGCATCTTCATCCGCTCGCTGCTGTCGATCACCGACAATCTGGTGAACGACAAGGTGGTCCATCCCGAGAAGGTCGTGATCCACGACGGCGACGATCCTTATTTCGTGGTTGCCGCCGACAAGGGCACGGCGA
>DATEIK010000084.1:0-5773 GCA_035279065.1 Sphingomicrobium sp.
CGCATGGACGTGGTCGATCCGGACGCAATTCACGCGTCGCGCGAGCGGCTGCGGGCGGCGGTCGCGGCCGAGCTCGGCGACGTGCTCCTCGCCGCGCACCGCAGCGACGGAGTCGAAGGCCATGACCTGTCATCACGCGCCAAGGGCATCCGCCGGCTGCGCACGGTCGCGCTCGGCTTGCTCGCCGCCGGCGATCAGGCTGGCGCAGCCGCGCTCGCGAAAGCGCAGTTCGACCGGGCCGACAACATGACCGATCGGCAAGGCGCGCTCGGCGTGCTCGTGTCGCTCGAGGCGCCCGAACGCCAGGCGGCGCTCGACGCCTTCTACGGCCGCTTCCACGACGACCCGCTGGTGCTGGACAAATGGTTTGCGCTGCAGGCCGCGGCGCAGCGTGCCGATACCGTCGACCGCGTTGAAGCGCTCGCCAAGCACCCCGATTTCACCATGGCCAACCCCAATCGGCTGCGCGCGCTCGCGGGCCAGTTCGGGGCCAACCACTGGGCGTTCCACGACGCGTCAGGGCGCGGCTACGACTTCCTTGCCGGGATGATCATGGCCGCCGACGCGCTCAACCCGCAGGTCGCCGCGCGGCTGGTGCCGCCGTTCGGGCGCTGGCGGCGGTTCGAGGCGAAGCGCGCGGAGCTGATGCGCCATGCCCTGGAGAAGATCGTCGCCAAGCCGGGCCTGTCGAAGGACGTGTTCGAACAGGTATCGAAAAGCCTCGCCTGACCGGTGCAATCGGGCGCACAACGGAGTATCATCGGCGGGCGACAGGAGGGGCCGACATGCCTGCAACGATCGTCAGAGCCGGGGAAAGAGAGCCGCTCAACGTCCTGGGGATGCCGCTGCGATTCCTGTGCGACTCCCGTGAAACTGGCGAGCGCTGGTCACTGTTCGACGAAGGCATCCCGTTCGGCATGGGCCCGCCGCCGCATCGGCACGATTGGGACGAGGCTTATTATGTCCTCGAAGGCGAAGTCGATTTCGAGATCGACGGCCAAAAGCTTACGATTGCCGCCGGCGACTTCGCGCGCTTGCCGGCCAACACCATTCACGGATTCAAGGGCGCGTCGCCCGATGGCGCGCGGGTCTTGATCTTTGCTCAGCCTGGGCACGCGTCGGAATTCTTCGAGCAGCTGAATAACGAAGTACGCAGTTTGCCTGAAGATCTGGAGAAGCTGCCGGAGATTGCCTCCCGGCACGGTATCGAAATGATGCCCGCGCCAGTGGCGACAAGCTAGCTCGGCGAACCGCCGATCCACTTGGCGACATCGGCGGCGACCTGGTTCGCGGCCTCGTTCAGCGCAGGTCCGACGCTCGCCGCGGTGCCGTCGGCGGGCGCGGTTGCGGTGAAGCGGCGCGTGTCGACCCGCGTTCCGCCAGCCGTCGACAGCGCGGCGTCATATTGCACAATGACCTGGCCGGTCGCGGTATCGTAGCCGAAACGCTGCAGAGTCCCGTTGACCAGCAGGCCGGGATCGAGCGCCGACTGGTGGGGGTCGAGGACGACGCGGTCGGTCGTGCGCCGGATGGTTTCCGCGACAAGCTCCTGGAACAGGTGATCGGGCGTATCGACCCATTGCAGGTTAGTCACATATTGGACGTCGGTCGGTGAAACCTGCACCGGGACGCGGTTCGTGCGGAGCTCCTTGGCGACGACCGGCACCGCGACTGTCACCGCCTGGCCAGCGTTGGCGCTGCGCGCGATCTGCCCGGGATCGGCTGCCGACGGCGTCAAGGTCAAGAGCGTCGGCGGAGCCTTCGCGCCGCCGCCGAGCAGCCCGCCGAGCGAGCAGCCGCCGACCGCAAGGCCGAGCGCGAGCGAAGCCAACAGGCGCACAAACGAATTCATCGGCGTTTCCCCGGCTTGTAATCGGGCAGCTTTTCAGGCCCCAGCGAGCCGCCGATCCCGCTTTGGTTGAGCCGCTCGGTGAAGGCGTTGAGCGACTGCGTCAGCTCGCGCAAGTCGCGGACCATGCGGTTGGCTTCGGGCAGCGTCGACTTCGAGAAATTCTGTACGCCCGGCCGCGCGTCGGAAATCATCGCGTTGAGGTTATCGGCCGCCTGCTGGACCGAGGCGATCGACTTGCGCAGATCCTCGGCGGCGGGCTTGCCCTGCTCGTTGATCAGCTGGTTGGTGCTGTCGGCGAGAACCCCGAACTTCTGCGCCGCGACACCGGCGTTGCGCGCGGCGACGCGGGCGTCGGCGATCGCGTCGGCGAGGTCGGGCGCGCGATCCGCGAGCACCTTGGTGGTGCGGTCGAGATTCTCGAGGATGTCGGCGATCGAGTTCTGGTTCTTGTCGCTCAGGAGCTCCGTCAGGCGCTCGGTCAGCCGCTGGATGCGCTCGATCAGCTCCGGCGCGCTGTTGAGGAGCGCGCCCAGCCCGCCAGTGGCGGACGGCACCACCGCGCACCCTTGGGGGCCCGCCTGGGTGATCGGCGGAGCGCCCTTGACCGCGCCGTCGAGCTGGATCTCGCTGACCCCGGTGAAGCCGACGCCCTTGATCTGGGCGGTCGTGCCCTGGAGCACCGGGGTCTGCTCATCGACATCGATCCGGACCCAGACGAACTCGGGCCGGTTGGGAAGCAGCGAAATCTTCTTCACCTGCCCCACCGGCACGCCCGAGAAGGTCACGTTGGAACCCTTGTTCAAGCCGCCGACGGCCTGGTTGAAATAGATGTCGTAGCATTTGGTGGCCTTGTTCGAGAGGCCCGCCAGCCAGACGATGAACAGCAGGACGCCGGCGAGCAGAGCCACCGTCACCGCGCCGACCATCACATAGTTGGAACGGGTCTCCACTAAGCCTTGGCCCCTTCTTCATAACTTTGGGCCGCAGTGCGCCCGCGCGGCCCATTGAAATACTCTTGTATCCAAGGATGGTCCAAAGCCAATAGTTCCGGAATCGTTCCGACCGCAATGACCTTCCTGTCCGCGAGCACGGCGACGCGGTCGCAGATGGCGTGCAGCGTGTCGAGGTCGTGGGTGATCAGGAACACGGTGAGATCGAGCCGCTTCTGCAGCGAGCGGATGAGCTCGTCGAATGCGGCCGCCGCGATCGGGTCAAGGCCGGCGGTCGGCTCGTCGAGAAACAACAGCTCGGGGTCGAGCGCGAGCGCGCGGGCGAGGCCGGCGCGCTTCACCATCCCGCCCGACAGCTCGGACGGATATTTGGGGCCGGCGTCGGGCGGAAGCCCGCCCATCGCGATCTTGTAGGACGCGATCTCGTCGAGCAGTGGGGGCTTCAAGTAAGGGAAATATTCGCGGATGGGCACCTCGACGTTCTCCGCGACCGTCAGCGTCGAGAACAGCGCACCGTTCTGGAACAGGATGCCCCAGCGGCGGCGGATGTTCTTGGCTTCGTCTTCGGTCCGGTCGACCATGTTCTCGCCGAGCACTTCGATCTCGCCTTCTTCGGGCGTCTGCAGGCCGATGATCGAGCGCAGCAGCACCGACTTGCCGGTACCCGAGCCGCCGACGACGCCGAGGATCTCGCCACGGCACACGGTGAGGTCGAGATTGTCGTGGACGACCTGCTCGCCGAACGCGTTGCGCAGGCCGTGGACGGTGATGACCGGGTGGCAACCTTCGGGCGTCCTGCTCGGGTCGAGTTTCTCGGGGATCATACCCACCCGATCGAGCTGAAGAAGACGGCGAAGACGGCGTCGAGCACGATCACGAGAAAGATCGACTGGACAACCGCCGTCGTGGTGCGCGAGCCGACCTCCTCGCTGTTGCCCTCGACCAGCATCCCCTGGAAGCAGCCGGCGAGCGCGATGATGAAGCCGAACACCGGCGCCTTGATGAGCGCGATCCACAAATCGGTGAGCGGGATCACTTCCTGCAGGCGCTGAATGTAGGTCAGCGGTGGGATGGTGAGATCGAGCCAGACGAAGATCCCCCCGCCGAGCAGCGCGGTCAGCATCGCCCAGAAGGCGAGCAGCGGCATCATCAGGATCGAGGCCATCATGCGCGGCAGCACCAATGCCTCGACCGGCGACACGCCGATCGTGCGCATCGCGTCGATCTCCTCGGTGATCTTCATCGTGCCGATCTGCGCGGCGAAGGCGGAGCCCGAGCGGCCGGCGACCATGATCGCGGTCATCAGCACGCCGAGCTCGCGCACGGTGATGCGGCCGATGAGGTTGATGGTGTAAACCTCCGCGCCGAACTGCGCGAGCTGGACCGCGCCCTGCTGCGCGATGACGATACCGATCAGGAAGCTCATCAGGCCGATGATGCCGAGCGCGCGCACGCCGACGACATCGAAACGCTGGACCACCGCGTTGAGGCGGAAGCGCTTCGGGCGGCGGATGACGTTGGCGAAGCCGATCAGCGTCGCGCCGAAGAAACCGAGCAGGCCGAGCAACGTGCTGCCCGCGTCCGCGACCCATTCTCCGAGCTCGGAGACGGCGCGAATGAAGCCCGACCGCTCTTCCGGGTGAACCCTCACCGGCTTGTCGAACTCCGCGACCTGCTTCAGCAGGCTGACCTCGTCGCGGCTCGCGCCGATCACCTTCGCATTGCGGTCGCGGACGGTGCGATAGACGATCCACGCACCGACCGTGTCCATGCGATTGATCTCGGACAGGTCGATGGTCAGCGGATCGGGCACCGCGTCGATTTCGCGCTGCGTCGTCGCGGCGCGCGTGATCGTCAACGCGCCGGCGACGCGGTAGACATTGCCGTGCGGCTGTTCCGCCCCTGTCTCGTCGAGCTCGGCCATGCGCCGCGAGTGATGCTCGAAATGCCACTGTGGAGCAAGTGAAGCCGCGGAACAGCGCCCTTTCGCGCCTGCGCAACCGCCTTTATGCGAACGGCGATGGCGAGCGACGAGACCCTTCTGTTCGTGCCCGTGGGGTCGAACCCCGCGCGGCTGTTCGGCATGAACGCGCGGGATCGCGCGTGCCGGCTCGCGGCGAACGCCGGCTTCGAATGTACGGATGAACAACAGCCCGGTCGCGCCGCGCTGTTGGCGAGCATGGACTATGCGTGGGACCCGGCGTGGCTGAAGGCGATGCGCACCAGGCCGCGCAGCGTGCTGACGCTCGCTGGCAGGCCGGTGATGGCGCACGTGCCCGCCGATTGGGACGCCGCCAAGGCGGCCGACGCGATGGCCGAGGGCGCGGTCCGGGACGGCTATGACGTGCTGGACGCCGAAACCGCCGAGCTCAGCTACGCCGAATTGCGCAAGCGCGACCGGCCGTTCGTGATGGCGCTGGACCCGGCGGATCCCGAACCCGTCGAGCGCGCGGCTTACGATGCGTCCTACAAGGGCGTGACCGACATTCTGACGCTCTACCTGTGGCGGCGCCCGGCCTTCCACCTGACGCGCTGGGCGGCGCAGGCGGGCCTGACGCCCAACGCAGTGACTGCCGTCGGCGCGCTGCTCTGCGTCCTCGCCTTCTACCTGTTCTGGAACGGCCAATATTGGCTCGGGACGCTGTCGGGATTCATCTTCATGGTGCTCGACACCGTCGACGGGAAGCTCGCGCGCTGCACCGGCGCGTCGTCGAAATGGGGCAACGTGTTCGACCACGGGATCGACCTCGTTCACCCGCCCTTCTGGTGGTGGGCGTGGGCGCACGGCCTTGCCGCTTATGGCCGCCCGCTGACGCCGATCTATGCGACCATGGTGCTGTGGGCGATCATCGGCGGCTATGTCGCGCAGCGCGTGATCGAGGGCATCTTCATGCGCCGCTTCGGGCGGATGCACATCCACGTATGGCGGCCGATCGACAGCAGGTTCCGGCTGGTCACCGCGCGGCGCAAC
>DATEIK010000085.1:0-12629 GCA_035279065.1 Sphingomicrobium sp.
AACCCGCAAGCTATTGGCGCCGCCTTCCTGACATCCCATATTCCCCTTCGGAATTCATTTCTCGGAGCAGCCAATGGCGCGCGTTACGGTCGAAGATTGCGTTGACAAGGTCTCGAACAGGTTCGACCTCGTCCTGTTCGCGGCGCAGCGCGCGCGGCAGATTTCCGGCGGCGCCGACCTCACCATCGATCGCGACCGCGACAAGAACCCGGTCGTTGCCCTGCGCGAGATCGCCGAGGAGACGGTGAAGCCCAAGGAGCTCGGCGAGTCGATCGTCACCAACCTGCAGAAGGTGCGGATCGACGAGGAGGACGAGACCGAAGAGCTGGCCTCGCTGAGCGATGCCGCCGAGGCGCTGCGCCTGACCGCCGCCGCCCCGCCGCGTCCGACCCCGTCGGGCGGCGACTACGAATAGCCCACTAGCCTGACTTTTGGGCCGGCGTTACAGCTGGCCCATGGTTCCCTTTTCGTTCGCAGGCGAAACGTTTCACGCGACCCGCGACGGCGCGCTGTTCTGGCCGGCGCAGAATGCGCTGCTGGTCGCCGACCTGCACCTCGAAAAGGCGAGCTGGTTCGCGTTGTCGGGCCAGTTCCTGCCGCCCTATGATTCGCACGCGACGCTGAGCGCGCTCTCCAACGAAGTCGAGGCGACCGGCGCAACGCGGCTCTATTGCCTCGGCGACAGCTTCCACGACCGCTTCGGTTGCGACCGGCTTCCGGGCAGCGCGCGCGACCTGCTGACCGAGCTCACCCATCGCCTCGACTGGACGTGGATCGTCGGCAATCACGACTCGGGCTTCGCCGATCACTGCGGCGGACATCTCGCGGACGAGGTCGAGCTTGGCGGGATCGTCCTGCGCCATGAAGCCGTCCGCGACGACCCGCGCCCGGAAATGTCCGGCCATTATCATCCCAAGTTTCGCGTTCATGTCCGCGGCCGGCTGGTGTCGCGCCGCTGCTTCGTCGTCTCCCCGACCAAGCTGATTTTTCCGGCGTTCGGCGCGCTGACCGGCGGGCTCGACGCTCACCATCCGGAGATCCTGCGCTCGGTCGGGAACAACGCGGCCGCGCTCGTCCCCGTGTCGGATCGCCTGCTCCGCTTCCCCCTCGCCGCCTAAGCCGTGCGGTTCTAGTCTTCCGCCTTCACCTCGATCGCCATCGCGCCCGTCGGCGACAGCAGCAGCCGCGCGATTGCCCGGTGGCGCTTGCCGAAGGTCGCCGCCTGGAGCTCGTTGCGCGCCGCGTGGCGGTCGAACTTGAAGCCCTGGGCCTCGGCCGACGATTTCAGGCGGTCGAGATGGGTGTCGAGGTCCGCAATGCCCTCGTCGGGGTCGAACCGCATGGTTTCTTCAAGGTCGGCCATCGAGCGTTTCTTGCCCGCGCGATTGCGCCGCTGCAATGCTGTTCCTAAACCTTAAGCCATGACGCTCAGGACCATGCTGCTGCTCAGCGCGGCGCTCACGCTTATGCCTACGACCATCTCCGCCCAGCCAATCGATCCCCAGATCAAGGCGCGGATCGACCGCATCCTCAAGGCGACGCCGCTGATCGACGGCCACAACGACATCGCCGAGCAGCTCGCCGAGAATTACAAGCGCCACATCGACGGGCTCGCCAGCGGCACGGATCAGCGCCAGCCCCATCCGCTGATGACCGACATGGCACGGCTTCACGCCGGCCGGGTCGGCGGCCAGTTCTGGTCGGTCTACATCGACGGCACGATCACCGGCGACGCCGCGATCCGCGAGACAATCGAGCAGATCGATATCGTCCGACGCATGATCGACGCTTATCCCAACGACCTCGAGCTCGCGCGCACCGCCGACGACGTCGTGCGCATCCACAAGGCCGGGAAGGTCGCCTCGATGATCGGCGTCGAGGGCGGGCGGCAGATCGGTGGCTCGTTCGCCGCGCTCCGGCAATATTACAACCTCGGCGCGCGCTACATGACGCTGACCCACAACCAGACCACCGAGTGGGCCGACAGCGCCACCGATGATCCCAAATATGACGGCATCAGCCCGTTCGGCGTCCAGGTCGTGCATGAGATGAACCGGATCGGCATGCTGGTCGACTTGAGCCACGTTTCGCCGGCGACGATGAAGGACGCGATCGCGGCCAGCGCCGCGCCCGTCATCTTTTCCCACTCCTCGGCCCGCGCGCTGGTCGACCATCCGCGCAACGTCCCTGACGACGTGCTCGCGCTGCTCCCCGCCAATGGCGGCGTGGTGATGGTCAATTTCGTCCCCAACTTCATTTCCAAGGCGGTGTGGCAGTGGGGCGCGGAGAAGGACGCCGAGGAAGCGCGGCTCAAATCCTTCCACCGCAACAGCAAGGCCGAGGTCGAAGCCGGTTTGAAGGCCTGGGCCGCGGCCCACCCGATGCCGGAGGTCACCGTCGCGACCGTCGCCGACAACATTGAGCATATCGCCAAGGTCGCCGGGTACGACCATGTGGGGATCGGCGGCGACCTCGACGGCATCGACACCACGGTCACCGGGCTCGACAGCGTCGACGACTACCCCAATTTGTTTGCCGAGCTGATCCGGCGCGGATGGAGCGACGAGAACCTTGCCAAGCTCGCCGGCGGAAATGTGCTTCGAATCCTGCGCCGCGCCGAGCAGGTCGCCGCCTCGATGAAAGCCGAGCCCGCAGCGCTGTCGCCAGTCGACGAGGCGCCGGCGCAGTGAGTGAGGCGCAGCCGCCCCTGCGAGCGGCGATCATTCCGGTGACCCCGCTGCAGCAGAACTGCACCTTGCTGTGGTGCACGAAGACCATGCGCGGCGCGTTCTGCGACCCGGGCGGCGACCTGCCTCGGCTCAAGGCGGCCGCGCAGCAAGCCGGAGTCACGATCGAGAAGATCCTGCTGACCCACGGCCATATCGACCATTGCGGCCAGGCCGGCATTCTCGCCGAGGAGCTCGGCGTGCCCATCGAGGGACCGCACGAGGACGACCGTTTCTGGATCGACAAGCTCGGCACCGAGGGCCCGAAATACGGCATCGCCGGGCGGCCGTTCGAGCCGTCGCGCTGGCTCGACCAGGGCGACCGGGTGACCATCGGCGAGCTGACCTTCGACGTCGCCCACTGCCCCGGTCACACGCCCGGCCACATCGTGTTCCATCATCCGGAATCCTCGCTGGCGCTGGTCGGCGACGTGCTGTTCAAGGGCTCGGTCGGCCGCTGGGACTTTCCGCGCGGCGACCAGCAACAGCTCATTCGCTCAATCACCACGCGGTTATGGCCGATGGGCGACGAGACGGCGTTCGTCCCCGGCCACGGCCCGATGTCGACCTTCGGCCACGAGCGCGCGACCAACCCTTACGTCAGCGACGCGGCGCTAGCAGCTTAAGGCGCGAACCGATTGAGCCTCAAAGGGGGAAATCAGGCGCCCTGTTCCACCATTCGAGGCCCCAGTTCAGCCAGATCAATACGGCCATCAGCACCACCCCGCTGATCCACCGCCGGCGCACGAAAATCATGGCATAGGCGGCCAGGATCCACAGGCAGTCGAACCAATATTTCGCCAGCAGATCGGACGCGGAAAGGCCGTGGTGCCAGCCGCGGATCGACAACAGGATCACGATCAATGCGACGTAGGAGGCGTAGACGAACCAGAAGTAGCTTCGGTTCTGGTCGAAATATTCGCCCAGATGGAGACCTTCCGACGGGACTTCATCGGGAAGGGCGATGCTGGCGGTCAGGAAAATCAGGATGAGCGCCAGGAAATATGGAACGACCTCGCCGATCGTCGTGCCCGTGAAACCACGCCATCGCCACCAGAGATTGAACAGTTCCGCGAGAATCACCAGCGCGGCGAGAGGTGCAACCCAGTCCCAGCGCACGATCTTCCGGTGCCGCAGCAGCCGGTGCAGGCTTGTCGCGAGATCGGCAATGGCGAGGCCAATGACGACGGCCACCAAGGCGGTAATATAGTCGAAGGTATCCACCTTGCCCCCAGCCTAAAGTGCCGCAAGCTTGGATCGCATTTGGCGCATCGGCGGCGGCCGCTCGTAGGTCAGCAGGCGCCACAGCCACTCCGCCGGCCCGAATTGGAAGCTCCGCGTCCACATCATGCTGAACGGCAGCTCGAACGCGAGGATGCCCGCGACGAGCAGCAGCGACCTTGCTGGCGTGAAATGGTCGAACCAGCCGAACGCCAGGCACAGGGGGACCGCGATCCCCGCCTGCAGCAGATAGTTGGTGAGCGCCATCTTGCCGAGCGCGGCCAGTGGCGACAGGGCCGCCGCACCGCGCTTCCATCTGAGCAACAGCAGCAGTGCCGCGGCATAGGCGCTCGACATGCCCCAGCAGTGGAAGGTGAACAGTACCCAGGCGATGGCCCCGACGAGCGGAGAGGGGTCCGCGGCGTGGAGCAGCGTCATGCGAGCGACGTGCAGCGCAATGCCGGCGGCGAGCCCGAGCGCCAGGATGATGACGAGGGTTCGCCGCCGATCGTCGAGCCGCTGCACCAGTTGGGCCCGGCCCGCGCAATAGCCGAGCAGGAACATCGTGAGGTTCGTCGGCCAGGTGAACAGCGCGGTGGAATACCAATAGCGCACCCACGCGACATTTTCGACGAGATAGGGCGCGTTCTCGAGCGCGGGCCGCTGCAAGGATGCAAAGCCGAGGTCGGTCCAGAACGCTCGTAGCGCCGCATTTACGAGGAGGATCGCCAGCGCGGATACGATCAGCACGCGGTCCGAGGCCTTGCGGAACGGGATCAGCAGAAACCCGGTCAATGCATAGGGCAGCAGGATGTCGCCATTGCGCAGCAACAGAGCATGGGCGAGGCCGATCCCGGCGAGGATCGCCAGCCGCCGGCAATAGGTCTCCACCGCCGCAGCATCGTCGCTTGCTCGGCCGAGCTGGATTGAAAAGCCGAGCCCGAACAGCGAGGCGAGGATCGTGTAGAACTTGCCGTCGACGAGGAACCCGACGGCGTCGCCGATGCGGTGATCGAGTGGCGACCAACTCTCCTCCGGCGCGGTCCCGAGGCTCCATATGCAATAAGCGACGAGGACCCCGACCATGGCGAAGCCGCGCAGTACGTCGAGTGCCAAAATCCGCTCGCGTCCGGTAACGGGTGCTTCGATCGCCTGATCGGGCATCGCCTGTCCCCCTTGCGCGATGCTGCTAATGGCCGGCGATCTATCAGCTTTGCCGCATTGGACCAAGCTGACCGCGAAGTCCTCGCGGCCTTGCAACCTCGGCTCCAGCCGCTATAGGGGCGGCGGTTCGCGACGATCCGGCTGCCGCCGCGGGGCCTGCCCCGCCGAGACATGGCGCAGATCGTCGCAATTTTTATTTGGATTCAAAGGTGCCGCAATGGCTGTCCCCAAGAGAAAAACCTCGCCGTCGAAGCGCAACATGCGCCGCAGCCACCATGCGCTGACGCCGACCAAGTTCCAGGAATGCCCGAACTGCGGCGAACTGAAGCTGCCGCACAACATGTGCTCGGCCTGCGGCCATTATAACGGCCGCGAAATCGTCCCGACCGAGGCCTAAGCAACGGACGGCCTCGCCATGGTCGGGGGCCCGCGCATCGCCATCGACGCAATGGGAGGCGACGGAGGTCCCGCCGCGATGATCGCCGGCGCGTCGCGAGCGCGTACCCGCAACGCATCGCTGCAATTCGTCATTTTCGGCGACGAGACCCGCGTCGAGGAGGAGCTCGAGCAGCACAAGAACCTCCAGTCGGGGGTGACCATTGTCCATTCACCCGAGGAGATCGCGGCGAGCGAGAAACCGAGCCAGGCGATCCGCCGCGCCCGCACCACCTCGATGGGGATGGCAATCAACGCCGTGAAGGAAGACCAGGCCGACGCCGCGCTGTCCGGCGGCAACACCGGCGCGATGATGGCCATGTCCAAGCTCGCCCTTCGCACCATGCCCGGCATCGACCGTCCCGCCCTCGCCGCGCTGCTGCCGACGCTCGGCGAGAACGACGTCATCATGCTCGACCTCGGCGCCAACACCGAGTGCGACGCGCAGAACCTCGTCCAGTTCGCGGTGATGGGCGCGGCTTATTCCCGGTGCGTCCTCGGCATCGCCAGCCCGCGCGTGAAGCTGCTCAACATCGGCACCGAGGAGCTGAAGGGCACCGACGAATTGAAGGACGCTGCCGCGCTGCTGCGCGAGGCGGACTATCTACCCTTCCGCTTCGACGGCTTCACCGAGGGGGACCAGCTGTCGCGGGGCCAGGTCGACGTGGTCGTCACGGACGGCTTTTCGGGGAACATCGCGCTCAAGACCGCCGAGGGTACTGCGCGCTTCGTCACCGACCTGCTTCGCCGCGCCTTCAAGAGCTCGCTCCGCTCCAAGGCCGGCTTCGCGCTGTCGCGCCCAGCGCTGAACCTGTTGAAGGTCCATCTCGACCCCAACAACCATAATGGCGCGGTCTTCCTCGGCTTGAACGGCCTGGTGGTGAAAAGCCACGGCAGCGCCACGCCCAAGGGCGTCGCCAACGCCATCGGCGTCGCCGCGCGGATGGTGCTGAACGACATTACTCGGAAGATCGGCGACGACCTCGACAAGTTCCGCGCGCACGCGTTCAACGAGGCCGCGCAATGAGCCGCCGCTCGGTCATCGCCGGAGTCGGTTCCGCGCTGCCCAGGCGCCGGGTCACCAACGAGGAGCTGGCGCAGCAGGTCGACACCTCCGACCAATGGATTGTCGAGCGGACCGGGATCCGCAGCCGCTACGTCGCCGGCGACGGGGAGACGACGGCGAGCCTCGCGACCGAAGCCGCCCGCCGCGCGCTCGACCACGCTGGTGTTGCGGCGGCGGACATCGATCTCATCGTGCTTGCGACGGCAACGCCCGACCAGACCTTCCCCTCGTCAGCGACCAAGGTCCAGGCGGCGCTCGGCATCGACGACTGCGTCGCCTTTGACGTCCACGCGGTGTGCACCGGCTTCCTCTATGCGCTGTCGGTCGCCGATTCGATGCTGCGCTCGGGCAATGCTTCCAGGGCGTTGGTCATTGGCTCGGAGACCTTCAGCCGGATCCTCGACTGGGAAGACCGCGCGACCTGTGTGCTGTTCGGCGACGGCGCAGGCGCGCTGGTGCTTGCCGCCGAGGAAGGCGAGCGCGGCATTCTCGCGACCAAGCTGCATGCCGACGGCCGCCACAACGATCTGCTGTTCGTCGACGGCGGCCCCTCCACCACCGGCACCGTCGGCAAGCTCCGGATGAAGGGCCGCGAAGTGTTCCGCCACGCGGTCGTCAACCTCGCCGATGTGCTGAACGAGGTCCTGACCGACGCCGGCCTGACTTCCGCCGACGTCGACTGGGTCGTGCCGCACCAGGCGAACGCGCGGATCCTCGACGCGACGGCCAGGAAGCTCGGTCTGCCCGCCGAAAAAGTCGTGGTCACGGTCGACGAGCATGCCAACACGTCGGCGGCATCGGTCCCGCTTGCGCTCGACAAGGCGGTGAAGGATGGACGAATCAAGCGCGACGACATCATCGTGCTTGAAGCGATGGGAGGCGGCTTTACATGGGGCGCGGCAGCGCTCAGGTATTGAAATGTCTCGGCATTTCGTCGAAAAGTCGAATTGCCGACAGGACCAAATTCCGTTACGAAACTGTAATTGATATTGCCGGGGGGCGTCCGGCGCTGCGGGAGACAATTCGATGGCGGATCTCGGGATCGCGCGCCTGAACAACAAAGACTCTGACGCCAACGGGACTCTGACTCGCGCCGATTTGGCCGACGTCGTCCATCGCAAGCTCGGGCTGTCGCGCGCCGAATCGGCCGGCGTGGTCGAGCGCGTCCTCCACCACATGTGTCATTCGCTGGCCGAAGGCGCCAACGTGAAGATCTCCGGCTTCGGCACGTTCATCCTGCGCGACAAAGGCCAGCGCATCGGCCGCAATCCCAAGACCGGGGTCGAAGTGCCGATCGCGCCGCGCCGGGTCATGACCTTCCGCGCCAGCCAGATCATGCGCGACCGGATCGCCAAGGGCTGAGCGGCGGGTGGCGGCCGGAGAGAAGGACCCGGGCGCGTTAAAGACGATTGGTGAATTGTCGCACGAGCTGGGCGTCGCCCAGCATATCCTGCGTTATTGGGAAACGCGCTTCCCGCAGCTGAAGCCCATGCAGCGCGCGGGCAACCGCCGCTATTACCGGCCCGCCGATGTCGATCTCGCGCGGCGCATCCACCGCTTGCTCAACCAGGAGGGCTATACCGTCCGCGGGGTCCAGAAGGTGCTGCGCGACAAGGAAGCCCAGGCGGTCGAGGTCGCCCATGCCGCGCATGAGACCCGCCAGCCGGCGATGGAATCGGCCGATCAGGCCGCCGGCGTCGATGTCTTCCGCCTGATTTCGCTCCGCGACCGCCTGGCTTCGGCGCTCGAAACCTAGTCCGTCGGATCGGTGAGGTCGGCCGGGTAGATCAGCTCGACCAGCCGCCCGCATTCGGGCGTGACCTCCTTCCAGCTGTCGATCGGCATTTCGATGCGTGCCAGCGCCGCGGTCGGGAATTTCTCCTCGACCCGCCGGCGCAGGCCCATGTCGTCGTCGACCGACAGCTTGGCGACGAGCCGCTCGGCGGAGGTGTTGTGGCCGACCAGCAGTGCGCTGCTCGCCTCATCGGGAATCGTGGTGATGAGGTCGAGCAGCTCGGCGACGCGCGCCATGTAGATGCGCGGCTCGAAATGCATCGGCGCGTTCAAGCGATGATGTTCGCTGACGCCGTCGATCGTCTCGCGGATTCGCACCGCCGGGCTGGCGAGGACGAAGTCGAAGCGCATGCCGCGCTCGCTGATCTCGCGGCCCATGCGCCGCGCCGCCTTGCGCCCGCGCCCGTTCAGCGGGCGATCGAAGTCGTCGAGCTCACGGTCCTTCCAGCTCGATTTCGCGTGCCTCAGCACCGTTAGCCGCTTCATCGCCATTCCCCCTACCCGCGAGGAATTCTTCCACGCGCTGGATAGCAATGTCCAGCGGCACGCGGCGCACGGCGACTCCGGGCGGGAATGCCGAGAGGAGCCGCGACGGCATCGCCGCCGACAGAATGACGAAGATCCCCTTGTCGCCCTCCCGCCGGATCAGCCGCCCGAATGCCTGCGCGAGCCGGGCTCGCACGACCCGGTCGTCGTAGGCACTGCCGCCCCCCGCCATGCGTCGCGCGGCGTGAAGCACCGTCGGGCGCGGCCACGGCACGCGTTCCATCACCACTAGCCGCAACGATTCGCCGGGCACGTCGACGCCGTCGCGAAGCGCGTCCGTTCCGAGCAACGACGCGCGCGGATCGTCGCGGAAAATGTCGACCAAAGTGCCTGCGTCGATCGGGTCGACATGCTGCGCGTGGAGCGGCAGGCCCGCGCGGGCCAGCCGGTCGGCGATGCGGGCATGCACCGCCTTTAAGCGCTGGACCGCGGTGAACAGGCCGAGCGTGCCGCCCTTCGCCGCCTCGATCAGCCGCGCATAGGCGCCGGCGAGCGCGCTGGTGTCGCCTTGCTTGACGTCGGTGACGATCAGCACTTCGGAGCAAGCGGCATAATCGAACGGGCTTTCGGCCTCGAACCGCTCGACCTGCCCGGCGATATGCGCCGCGCCAGTCCGCGCTTCGGCCGCCGGCCAGCCCTCGCCTCCGCGCAACGTGGCCGAGGTCACCAGCACGCCGTCGGCCTGGCTCAAGACTTGCGCGGCAAGCGGCCTGGTCGGGTCAAGGCAGTGGCGATGGATGGCAACGTCATATTCGCGCCCGTCGATCCGTTCGACCGCGAGCCAATCGACGAACTCCGGGTCGGCCTCGCCGCCGATCCGGCCGAGCAGAGCGATCCAGGCGGCAAGCGTCTCGCGCCGCCAGGCAAGCCCGCGGATCGCGCCTTCAACCCGCGCCCGCGCCTGCGCATCGAGCCAGTCGGGCGCGGCCTCAATCACCGCCTCGAGCCGCCGGGCGAGCGCCGCGAGCGGCTTTTGCAACTGATCCAGCGTTTCGCCGGCGGCCGCGGCCGCCGAGACCAGCGCGCCGTCGGGCTCGGCGAGCTCCGTCTCGAGCCCGTAGCCCGCTTCCTGCGCCTTGGCCTGCGCATAGACCATGCCACGGACCTCGCTGAGCAGCGTCTCGATCGAGCCGAACGGGGCGCCTTCGACCAGCCGTTGCAGCCAGCCGTCCGACACCAGCCCGCGCGCCGCCTCGATCGCCGCGTCGAGGGCTCTGCCGCCTTCCTCGTCGTACGACGCGACGTCCATCAGGCGGGCCGCCAGACCTCGCCGCCGGCCGCGCGAGCGTCCTTCCGGCCCGACGATCCAGCGGCGCAATTCGATCGCTTCCTGCCCTCCGAAGACGACCGAGAAGGTCGAATCGGCGGCGTCGAACAAATGATGGCCCTCGTCGAACATGATCCGGCCCGGCGCGTCTTCGCGGCCGCGCGCGGCATTGACCATCACCAGCGCGTGGTTGGCGATGACCAGGTCGGCCTCGCGGCTCGCCCGCTCGGCCCGCTCGATGAAGCAGCGTCGATAATGCGGGCACCCGGCATAGACGCATTCGCCGCGTCGGTCCGTGAGCGCCGTCGCGCCGGCTCGCCGAAACAGGCTCGGCAGCCAGCCGGGCAGGTCGCCGCCGACCATGTCGCCGTCCTTGGTGTAGGCCGCCCAGCGCCCGACCAGCTGGGCGAGGATCGCCGCGCGCCCGGCGAACGCGCCCTGGAGCGCATCCTCGAGGTTCAGCAGGCACAGGTAATTCTCGCGGCCCTTGCGGACCACGATGCGGCGCGCGCGCTCTTGCGGATCGGCGAACAGCTTTGGTCCTTCGCCGTCGAGCTGGCGCTGCAGCGCCTTGGTGAAGGTCGAGACCCACACCGTCCCGCCCGACTGCTCGGCCCACAGCGAGGCCGGCGCGAGATAGGCGAGCGTCTTGCCGATCCCCGTCCCCGCCTCGGCGAGCAGCAGGTTCGGGACGTCCTTCGCTCGCTTGGGCGCGAACACCTGCGTCGCGGCCTCGGCCATCGCCCGCTGGCCTTCGCGCGGCTCGGCGCGGCCGGTGAGGTGGTCGAGCTTGCGACTCGCGTCGCCCGGATCGACCAGTACGGTGCGCGGTGGCGGCCGCTCGGCGGTTTCCTCCCATGGCTTCAGACGCGAGAACAGCATGCGCTCGCCCCGCTCCGGCCGTTCGAGCCGCGCGCCGATCAGCGGCGCCCATCCCCAGCCGAGCCGGTGGAGGGTCGCGTTCGACGTCCACGCGCCCTCACGCTCGCGCCAGCCCGGGTCGGCGAGCACGACCAGCAGCCGCTCGGCGATGGTTCGCAACACCCGCGCCGCCTCGGCGTCGCCGGCCGGCGGCTCCAATCCCAGCGCGCGGCTCAATCCCGCCGCCGTCGGCACCGCGAACCGCGCCGGATGAATGAAAGCGAACAGCTCGAGCAGGTCGAGGCCGCTCAGCTCCGGATAGCCGAGCCTCTGCCCGACCAGCGGCGCGTTGAGGATGATGTGCGGAGTCTCGGCCGCCCGAGCGATGGCCTCGCCCCGGCTTGCCTCCCGGACGTCGCCTTGCCCGTCGGCCAGCCAGATGCCCGCATGGGTTGCGTGCAGCGCGGGAAGAGGCAAAGGAGCGGCCATCTTCCGCACCTTGCCGCTACGAGAACAGAAGAGCAACGAACTTGGCCGCCGACGACATTCGTTCTGCCGCAATCGCCTCGAAGGCCTGGCCCTACGAGGAAGCGCGCAAGCTCCTCAAGCGCTGGCCAGAGGGCAAGCCTGCCGGCCAGCCGATGATCTTCGAGACCGGCTACGGGCCTTCCGGCCTGCCGCACATCGGCACCTGGAACGAAGTCGCGCGCACGACCTTCGTCCGTCAGGCCTATGAGGAGCTGACCGGCGGCGCGCCCACCCGCCTGATCGCCTTCAGCGACGACATGGACGGCCTCCGCAAGGTCCCCGACAACGTTCCCGAGCAGGCGATGCTGACCGCGCACCTCGGCCATCCCTTGAGCCGCATCCCCGACCCGTTCGGCACGCACGACAGCTTCGCCGCCCATAACAACGCGATGCTCCAGCGCTTCCTCGACCGCTTCGGCTTCCACTACGAATTCCTCTCCTCGACCGATTGCTACGCGTCCGGCCGGTTCGACGACGTCATCCGCATGATCCTACGCGCCTGGGACGCGGTCATGGGCGTGATGCTACCGACCCTCGGCGAGGACCGCCGCAAGACCTATTCGCCGCTGCTGCCCATTTCGCCCACGTCGGGCCGCGTGCTCCAGGTCGCAGTCGACGTGATCGACGCCGAGGCCGGGCTCATCGCCTTCACCGACGAGGATGGTGCCCGCGTCGAGCAATCGGCGTTAGGCGGCCTGGCCAAGCTGCAATGGAAAGTCGACTGGGCCGCGCGCTGGGTCGCGCTCGGCGTCGACTATGAAATGTCGGGCAAGGACCTGATCGACAGCGTCGTCCAGTCGGGCAAGATCGCACGCATCCTCGGCGGCCGCCCGCCCGACGGCTTCAATTACGAGATGTTCCTCGACGAGAAGGGCGAGAAGATCTCCAAGTCGAAGGGCAACGGCCTCAGCCTCGAGGAGTGGCTGCGCTACGGCAGCGAGGAGAGCCTCGCCTTCTACATCTACCGCGAACCGAAGCGCGCCAAGAGCCTGCACATCGGCGTCATCCCGCGCGCGGTCGA
>DATEIK010000086.1:0-2755 GCA_035279065.1 Sphingomicrobium sp.
CTCGCTCGAGCCGGACGAAGGCGAGCGGGTCATCGAGACTTTTCTCGCGGGCAATCCGGAGTACGCGATCGATCCGCCAAAGACCGGTGAGCTTCCAGACTTCGTGACGGCATCGCCCGAAGGCTGGGTGCGCGTCCTGCCCGGCCTGCTCGAAGCCGCCGGCGGGCTCGACGGCTTCTTCATCGCCCGCCTTGTCCGCCGCGCTTAATCCCCGCTAATGGCCTGCATGGCCGCGCCCTTGATCGCCCCTTCCATCCTGTCCGCCGACTTCGCCAAGCTGGGCGACGAAGTGCGCGCGATCGACGAGGCTGGCGCCGACTGGATCCACATCGACGTGATGGACGGACACTTCGTGCCGAACCTGACGATCGGGCCGGGGGTGGTGAAAGCGCTGCGTCCGCACACGCAAAAGCCGTTCGATGTCCACCTGATGATCTCACCGGTCGATAATTTCCTCGACGCGTTCGCGGAGGCCGGTGCCGACACGATCACCGTGCACCCCGAGGCGGGGCCGCACCTGCATCGCACGATCCAGCGCATCAAGGCGCTGGGCAAGAAGGCAGGCGTTTCGCTCAATCCGGCGACCCCGGCAAAGATGCTCGATTACGTACTCGAGGAGATCGACCTCGTGCTGGTGATGAGCGTCAACCCAGGCTTCGGCGGACAAAAGTTCATCACCAGCCAGCTGAAGAAGATCGAGGCGATCGCCAATCGCATCGCCAAGGAGAATCTCAACGTGTTGCTCGAGGTCGACGGCGGGGTCGATCCCGAGACCGCGCCGCAGGCCGTCGCTGCCGGCGCCAACGTTCTTGTTGCCGGGACCGCGGCCTTCCGCGGCGGACCGGGAGAATATGCGGCCAACATCCGGGCTCTGAAAGGCGCGGGATGACGGCGCCCGCCGCGGCGTCGGAAAGCGACGTCGTCCGGAAGCTAGCGCGCGGTTCGCTGCTCAGCCGCCTCAAGGGCTCACGCCAGCCCTTGCGGCTCGCCGCCGTGCCGCGCGACCATGTGCCCGGCGACCGCGGCCGCGGCGAAGCCTTGTTCGCGGGTCGATTGCTCGTCGGCAGCGAAACGGTCGCGCTAGCCGATCTTGATCTCGGTTCGCTCGGCGGTTCGGGCGCCGTCGCCGAGCAGGTGCAAGGCTTTTCGTGGCTGCGCGATCTCGCCGCGGCGACCTCGCGCGAAAAAGGGGCGCGGCTCGCCGAGGGGATCGTCGGCCGCTGGCTGCATGCCCACGGCACCCGCGCCGACGATGCGTGGGCGCCGCACCTGTGGGGCGAGCGTATCCTCTTCTGGGCGGCGTATGCGCCCTACATCCTCTCGAGCAGCGAGGCCGGCTACCGCTCGGCGCTGCTCAACACGCTGGCGCGCGGCGCGCGCCACCTCGAAGCCAATGCCGACAAGGCGCCGGCCGGCCTTAAGCGCATGACCGCCTGGTGCGGCGTGATTGCTGCCGGGCTGCTCGTCCAGGGCGGCGTTGCACGGATTGCGCGCGGCGAGGCTGGACTGGCGCGAGCGCTGGCCGGAGCCCAGTTCGACGACGGCGGATTGGTCAGCCGCTCGCCCTTCGAGCAAGTGCTGCTGGTCGACCGCCTGGGCCTGCTGCGCGCCTGCTATTTCGCCGCCAAGCAGACCATTCCCGACGGCATCGAAACCGCCGCGGCGGCAGCGCTCGCCGCGCTTCATGGCGTCACTTTGGGTGACGGCGCCCTGTCGAGCTGGCAGGGCTGCAATCCGGGGGAGGCCTCGAGGTTGGCGGCGCTGGTCGAGGGCTGCGGCTTTCGCGCTCGCCCCCTCCGGCAGGCGCGCGGCTGGGGCTACCAGCGCATGTCGGCGCTCGGCACGATCGTCGTGCTCGACGCCGCGCCTCCTCCGGCGCCCAAGATGGCCGCGCAGGGCTCGGCCTCGACCCTCGCCTTCGAGATGTCCGACGGCGGCCAGCGGCTGATCGTCAATTGCGGCGGGCCGGGGCCGTTGCCGACCGACCTTTCGCCCGAGCTGGTCAACGGTTTGCGGACAACCGCGGCCCACAGCACCCTGGTCCTTGCCGACACCAACTCGACCAACATCCTCCCCGACGGGTCGCTTGGGAAAGGCGTCGAGGACGTGACGATCGACCGCAGCGAGGACAATGACGCGAGCCGGCTGGAGGCCAGCCACGACGGTTATGCCAGAGCCTTCGGCATGATCCACAAGCGCAGCCTGATGCTCGGCAATGACGGCAAGGAATTGCGCGGAGCGGACCAGCTGATCCCCAGGGGGCGGAAGAAGATCCGTGGCTCCGCCGCTTATGCCGTGCGTTTCCACCTGGCGCCCGGTGTCGAGGCGGTGACGACGGCCGATGCCATGGGCGCGATCCTGCGCTCGAAAGGCGCGCCGCCGTGGAACTTCCGTTGCCGCGGCGGGAGCTTGACGATCGAGGAAAGCCTGTGGATCGACGGTCGCGGCCGGCCACAGCCGACTCTGCAGCTTGCCGTGACCGGGGACATCTCGGCGCTCGGCGGGGAAATCGGCTGGCAGTTCCGCCGCGCGAGCTAAGAAGGACAAGAATGACAGATATCGTACCCGTTCGGCGGGCAGTCGTTTCGCTTTCCGACAAGAGCGGGCTTGCCGAGCTCGCGGCGGGCCTGTCGCGGCACACGATCGAAATCGTCTCGACCGGCGGCACGGCGGCCAAGCTGCGAGAGGCAGGGGCGGACGTGCGCGACATCTCCGACCTCACCGGCTTCCCCGAGATGATGGATGGCCGCGTCAA
>DATEIK010000087.1:0-3867 GCA_035279065.1 Sphingomicrobium sp.
CGGCACCCGCTTCGTCTGCGCCGAGGAGAGTATCGCCCACCCCAACTTCAAGAAGGCCTTCATCCGCGCCTCCGCCCGCGACGCGATCCTGTCGGTCCAGATCGACCCGCGGCTGCCGGTGATTCCCGTGCGGGCGCTCAAGAACAAGGAGACCGAGCGCTTCGCGGCCAAGCAGCGCGAGGTCGCCAACCTGCTCGACACCGGCGCGGTCGAGATGGCCGAGGCCCAGCTGCAGATCGAGCATTATTGGGCCGGGGCGCTGCGCCGGGCGGTGATCGACGGGGACGTCGAGACCGGCTCGGTGATGGCCGGCCAGTCGGTCGGAATGGTCAATCGCGAGGAGCCGGTCGCGGCGATCATCCAGGAGCTGGTCGACGAAGCGGCGGCCGCGCTCGAAAGCCGCGGCTGACCGGCCCAAGCTCATGGCGCGGCTTGGCGCCATCTGATAGCGCGTCCGCCATGCCCCCGCCTTCGGCCGCAACCTCCGCCCGCGAGATCCTCACCGGTCTCCACGAGGTCATGGCCAAGCGCGGCTCGGCCCAGACCAAGCTCGACCGCGTCGTCGACCTCATCGCCGACGCGATGAAGAGCGATGTCTGCTCGATCTATTTGCTGCGCGACAATTACCTCGAGCTGTTCGCGACCCACGGCCTCAGGAAGGAGGCGGTTCACGTCACCCGCCTCCGGATGGGCGAGGGCCTGGTCGGGACGATCGCCGCGGAAGGGCGCATCCTCAACCTCGCCGAAGCGGCCGAGCACCCTGCCTTCGCTTACCGCCCCGAGACGGGCGAGGAGCGGTTCCACAGCTTCGCCGGCGTGCCCATCGTGCGGCTCGAAAGCCCGATCGGCGTGCTCGCCGTCCAGCACGCCGAGCCGCGGCGCTACGCCGACGTCGAGATCGAGGCGCTGCAGACGGTCGCCATGGTCCTGTCGGAGATCGTCGCCGCGGCGCGCCTGGTCGACGGGTCGCGGCGCAGCCGGATGCGCAGCGCCGGCCCGCTGCGCCTGTCGGGCCTCAAGCTCGTCGCCGGCATGGCCAAGGGCCAGGCGGTGTTCCACGAACCCCGCGTGGTGGTCGAGCATACCGTGGCCGACGACATCGAGGCCGAGCGCACCCGCGTCTACGCCGCGTTCCGCAAGATGCGCGAGCAGATCGACACCATGGCGCGCGAAGCGGAGTTCGGCACCGTCGGCGAGCACCAGGAAATCCTCGAGACCTATCGCATGTTCGCCTACGACGAGGGCTGGTCGCGGCGCATCAACGAGGCGATCGACAGCGGCCTCACTGCCGAGGCGGCGATCGAGCGGGTCCAGCAACGCACCCGCGCGCGCATGCAGGAGATCGACGACCCACTGCTCCAGGAGCGGATGCACGACCTCGAGGACTTGTCGAACCGGCTGCTGCGCATCGTCTCGGGGCGAATGGGGACCGCCGCCCAAACCGGCCTGACGCACGACACCGTGCTGGTCGCGCGCAACCTCGGGCCCGCCGAGCTGCTCGAGTACGATCGGCGCCGGCTGAAGGCCGTGGTGCTCGAGGAAGGCACGCTGACGTCGCACATGGTGATCGTCGCGCGCGCCATCGGCGTGCCCGTCATCGGCAAGCTGCACGACATTCGTCACAGCGTCGAGGACGGCGAGCCGATCCTTGTCGACGGCGACAACGGCAGCGTCATCATTCGACCCAACCGCGCGCTGACCTCGGGCTTCGATCACCGCATGGCGCTGAGCCAGAAGCGGCGCGCCGAGTTCGCCGCGGCCAAGAGCCTGCCGGCGAAAACCCGGGACGGGGTGAAGGTCAGCGTGATGGTCAACGCCGGCCTCGCCGAGGACGCGGCCGCGCTGGCGATGACCGGCGCCGACGGCATCGGCCTGTTCCGTACCGAGTTCCAGTTCCTGATTTCGGCCACCATGCCCGGCCGCGAGCGCCAGCAGCGGCTCTATTCGAAGGTCCTCGACGCCGCCGGCGACCGCCCGGTGGTCTTCCGCACGGTCGATATCGGCGGCGACAAGGCGCTCCCCTATCTCGCCGACGTCCACGAGGAAGCCGAGAACCCGGCGATGGGCTGGCGCGCGCTCCGTCTGTCGCTCGACCGCTCGACCTTGATGAAGGCGCAGGCGCGCTCGCTGATCGAGGCGTCGGCGGGGAGGGTCCTGCGCGTCATGTTCCCGATGGTCTCGGAACCGTGGGAATATGAGGAAGCGCGAGCGCTGTTCGAGGAACAGGTCGAATGGGCGCGCCACAGCCACAAGAAGCTGCCGAGCAAGATCGAGTTCGGCGCCATGCTCGAAGTGCCGAGCCTCGCGGAGCTGCTCGACCAGCTATTGCCGCGCGTCGACTTCCTGTCGGTCGGAACCAACGACCTCACCCAGTTCCTGTTCGCGGCGGACCGCTCCGACCCCAGGCTGGCGGAACGCTACGACTGGCTGAGCCCGGCGATCCTGCGGTTCCTGAAGCGGGTGCTCGATGCCGCGCGCGCCGCCGACGTCCCGGTACGCATTTGCGGCGAGATGGCCGGGCGGCCGCTCGAGGCCATGGCGCTGGTCGGCATTGGCGCGGAGAAATTTTCGATCACTCCGGCGGGCGTCGGGCCGGTCAAGGCAATGGTGCGCTCGCTCGACGCCGCCGCGGTCCGGGCGCGGCTCGACCAGCTGCTTGCAAAGCCGCCGCGCGACGTGCGCAAGGCGCTCACCGACTGGGCGCGAAGACATTCGGTGACAATTGGTTGACAGCGCGCGCGCGGCACTCGAACACTGAATTTTCGACGCGGGCTTGAAGGCGAGGCGATGGACGAAGAGCTGGTCGAGACGGATATGCCGACGGTGGGCGAGCGGCTGCGCGCCGCGCGTGAGGAGAAGGGCCTCAACCTCGAGGATATCGCGGCCCAGACGCGCATTCCGCAACGCCACCTCGAAAGCCTCGAGACGGCTGATTGGGACAAGCTCCCGGCGCCGACCTACACCACCGGTTTTGCCAAGAGCTATGCGAGCGCTGTCGGACTCGACCGGACCGAGATCGGCGAGCAGCTGCGCGCGGAAATGGGCGGGACGCGTTCGCCCAACATGACCGCGGAAGTGTTCGAGCCGGCCGATCCCGCGCGGACCATGCCCAAGTCGCTCGTGTTTGCCACCATTGCCGCGGTCATCGTGCTCGTGGTGGTGATGAGCTGGCTCAACCGCCGCTCGCTCCAGTCCGACGAACCGTCGGTCGCCGCGCCGGCGGCCACATCGAGCCAGGCTTCGCCGCAACCCGCCGCTCCGGCGACACCCCCTCCGGCCCAGGCCCAGGCGGCGCAGGGCTCGGTCGTGCTGACGGCCACGGCGCAGGCCTGGGTGCGTGTGACCGACGGCGACAAGAAGCTGTTCGAAGCGACGATGCAGCCGGGCCAGACCTACCAGGTGCCCCCGACCGCGACCGCGCCGATGCTCCGCGTGGGTGCGCCTGAGGCGGTGCGGATCAATGTCGGCAATGCCGTTGCCCCGCCCGTCGGCCCGCCCGGGCAGGTCACGTCCAATGTCAGCCTCAAGCCCGCCGACCTGATGCGCGGACCGGCCCAGCCGAGCGGCGCCCCGGCTGCGCCCGCGCCTGCCGCGCGCTAGGATTCAGGCAGGCGAAAGGCTGCGCGCCTCACTATCGGGGCCGAGCACAATCTGGGGAAGACAGTCGTGAAATTTCCGCGTTCGATCACCTCGTTGGCGGCGTCCGCCGCCATCCTCTCGCTTTCTGCGTCCGCCGCGCTTGCGCAGCGCCAGCCGCCGCCGACGCCCGAGCAGCGCCTCGACCGGCTGGAGAAGCAGGTTCAGCAGGTCCAGCGCCAGGTCTTCCCCAAGGGCCGCCCGGCGGACACGGCCGGGTTTTCGGATGAG
>DATEIK010000088.1:0-4313 GCA_035279065.1 Sphingomicrobium sp.
CGCTCCGCGGTGGCGAAGGCGGCCCATTTCTTGTCGAGGCCGGAGACGCTGTCGAGCCAGGTCTCGTCGAGCTCATGCCCGACGTAGCTTTCGAGGAAGGCCTTGCGGTTGACCTTGTGGCGCTCGGCGAGGCGCAGCATCTGCCCGCCGAGGCCGGTCAGGCGGCGATTGTAGCCGTAGAGGGCGTCGACCAGCGCCTCGATCTTCGAATTGTGGAACTGGACGCTCTCGACCTCGGCGGTCAGCTGCTCGCGAAGCTTCTGGTACTTCTTCTCGTCGGACGCGGGGAAATCCTGCATCGTCGCGAGCGCGTCCATGCGCGCCGCCTGGACCTTGCTGAACTTCTTGAAGATCGAGGTGATCTCGGCGAATTTCTCGAGCGCGCTGGGCTTTAAGGTCTCTTCCATCTGGGCGAGCGACAAAGTGTTGTCCTCGTCCTCTTCCTCGGCCTGCGGGCGCGCGCGCCGTTCGACCATGTCCTCGTCCTCGTCGGACGCGCCTTCCTCGGGCTGGTCCTCGACCTCTTCCTCTTCCTTGATCGAGGGGCCGGCGACCTTCTCGCTGATCTCGCCTTCCGCGTTCTCGCCGCCTTCCTCGGTCTCGGTCAGCTGCTCGGCGGTCGGGCCCTTGCTGAGCATCGCCTCGAGGTCGAGGATCTCGCGCAGCTGCATGCGGCCTTCGTTGAGGGCGTTGGACCAGCCGATGATCGCGGTGAAGGTGATCGGGCTTTCGCACAGGCCCCAGATCATCGTGTCGCGGCCGGCCTCGATGCGCTTGGCGATGGCGATCTCGCCCTCGCGGGAGAGCAGCTCCACCGCGCCCATCTCGCGCAGGTACATGCGGACGGGATCGTCGGTGCGGTCGACCGCTTCCTTCTTGACCGCCGCGGCGGGGCGGGGGCCGCCGTCGTCGAGGGGGTCGACTTCGTCCTCGAGGTTGGGCTCGGGCTCCTTGTCCTCGTCGTCGCTGGAATCGTCGTCGTTCTCGACCACGGTCACGCCGCGCTCGGACAAGCGCGACATGATGTCCTCGATCATCTCGTTCTGGTCGGCCGGGATCGCCGCGTTGATCTCGTCGATGGTGATGGTGCCGCGCTTTTCGGCGCGCGCCATCATCTTCTTGATCGATGCGTCGTTCATGTCGATCAGGGGCGCATCGCCCTCGTCGACCGTCTCGACATCCGTAGGTTCGTTTTTCGCCATGTAGTTCCGCCGCTTAATCGGTGCCGGCAAGCGATGCCAGCCTCTGCCTCAATCCACGCTGCGCCGTGATCAGGCGCTGCTGTTCCTCCAGGGCTTCGTCGGTGAAATCCCGCTTCAGCCGTTCCGTTGCATCCTCGAGGGCCTTTTCCACTTCCTCCGCCGCGAACAATATCTCGACCGCAGCGGCGAGATCGCTTCGCGCGCGCTCCGGGTCACTGTCGCGGCGGGTGAAGGAAAAACCCATCGTGCGCGGGGCCTTTCCGCCCCCCGCTTCGTCGCCGCCCAATATGGTCATTACAGCCTCGCGATCAAGCGTGGCGCCGGAGAAGGCGGCCTGGACCAGCCGGTCGCGCAAATGCGCGGTCGAGCTGTCCGCGATCGGGAGGCCCGCCAGCTGCTCGCAATGGGCGGGCAATTCCTCCGGGAACAGGGCAAATCCTTCGAGGAGGGCGCGCGCGTGCCGGGCATCGATCCCGCGCCGGCCGATTGCCTTCATGACGTCACCCGGCGGCTTTTCGGGGGCGAAGAAGCGGGAGCCGCGCTGGCCTGGCTTCCACGGACCGCGCGGGCGGGCGGGTTGTTGCGGACGGACGAGCGCCTCGAAGCGGGCGAGCCAGTCGTCGCGATAGAGCTGGCGCAGCGCCGGGTCGCCGATCGAGCCGGCATGATCGATCAGGCGCTGGCGCAGGCCCGCGCGCGCCTCGGGCGTGGTCAGCGGCGCGGCGTCGAGCTCGTTGCGCCACAGGCGGTCGGACAGGCTTTCGGGGGAGCCGAGGAGGGATTCCACGACTTCACGGCCGCCAGCGCGGACCAGGTCGTCCGGGTCCTGGCCCTGGGGCAGCTCGACGAAGCGCAGGGTGCGCTCGGGACCGACGAAGGGCAAAGCGCGCGCCGCGGCTCGGATCGCGGCCTTGCGGCCGGCAGAATCGCCGTCGAGGCACAGGATTGGCGAGGGATCGAGGCGCCACATCCGCTCCAGCTGCGCCTCGGTCACCGCGGTGCCGTTGGGCGCGACGGCCTCGGCGATCCCGGCGCGGTCGAGCGCGATCACGTCCATGTAGCCCTCGACGACGATCAGGCGCTTCGCGGCGCGGCTGGCCGGCGAGGCGCGGTCGATGTTGTAGAGCGTGCGGCCCTTGTCGAAGAGCGGCGTGTCGGGGGAGTTGAGGTATTTGGGCTCGCCGTCACCCAGGATCCGCCCGCCGAACGCGATGACCCGGCCGCGAGCATCGCGGATCGGGATCATCAGCCGCCCGCGGAAACGGTCGTAAGCCTCGCCCTCCTCGGGCTGGATGAGCATTCCGGTCTCGACGAGCTTGTCCTCGCCGAGGTGGGCGAGCGCGCGCTTCAGCGCATTGCGGCTGTCGGGCGCAAGGCCGATGCCGAAGCGCTGTACGGTCGCTTGGTCGATGCCGCGGCGCTTGAGGTACTCGCGCGCGTCCCCGCCCGCGACGCCGTTCAGCTGCTCGGCATACCATTTGGCGACTTCGCCCATGACGTCGGTGAGGCTGGCCGCCCGGTCGGCGCGCTCCTTGGCCCTGGGGTCGGGGGCGGGGACGTCCATCCCGGCCTTGGCCGCGAGCTCCTTGACCGCGTCCATGAACGGCATTCCGCGCTGCTCGGTGAGGTAGCGGATCGCGTCGCCGTGCGCGCCGCAGCCGAAGCAATGGTAGAAGCCCTTGTCGTCGTTGACCGTGAAGCTCGGCGTCTTTTCGTTGTGAAACGGGCAGCACGCCTTCCACTCGCGGCCGGCGCGGATCAGCTTGACCGTCGGCGCGATCACCGCGCTGAGCACGGTCCGCGCGCGCAGTTCGTCGAGCCATGCGGTGGAGAGGGTCACGACTCGACCCTATGCGCGAATCACCAAGGCGCAAACGGCGGCGAAAAAGTTATCCACAGAAGGCCGCAGCAAGCTGATTCCAAAGGATTCATATCGCTGTGTGAAGCGGCGCAACATGGTTAATCTGATGGGGTTCCGAAACGAACCGCCGAAAGAGCGGGAGCGGAGCCACAAAGGAGGGGGTTTCAATGCTGAAGAAAATCGGCGGGCTTGCCCGCGCTCTCGCTATTGTCCTTGCAATCGTGGGGGGATTCGTCGCGCTCACCATGATGAACCTGCCGCTTGTTCTCGTCGTCCTCGGCCTCGTCGCTGGTCTCGCGATGCCCGAGGATCGCCTCGTCCTCACCACCGTGACGCTGATCGCCTTGCCGGTCATCGGCGCCGCACTCGCCACCATCCCGGCAATCGGCGCGCAGCTCGCCGCGGTCTGTGGCAATTTGCAGCTGGCAATCGCCGGCGGCCTTGCGACCACCATCGCGATCCGTCTCTATCACATGACGATGGATGGCGTGATGGGCGTCGCCGGAAATGGAGCTGCCCACCGGGCCGCCACGGCCTGATCGTCGCAGTTCGTTTGGTTTCAGGCTCCGCCGCTTGCATGCGGCGGGGCCTTTTTCTTTCCCTAAGAGAGCGCCGCCTTCACCAAGGCCGAAGCGCGGGCGGGCTCGATCGAGCCGCCGAGGCGCTCCTTCACCAGCGCCATCACGCGGCCCATGTCCTTCATCGATGACGCGCCGGTTTCGGCGACAATTTCGCGAATCTTGGTCTCGGCCTCGGCGTCGCTCAGTTGCGCGGGGAGGAAGCGCTCGATCACCTCGATCTCGGCTTCCTCGGCCGCCGCGCGGTCCTCTCGGCCGTTCTTGCGATAGATGTCCGCGGATTCGCGGCGCTGCTTGACCATCTTCTGCAGCACCTCGGTGACGAGCGCGTCGTCGTCCTTCGGCGCGCCGCCGGTCCGCGCCTCGATGTCGCGGTTCTTGATGCCGGCGGAAACCAGGCGCAGCGTTGCCGTCGTTTCCTTGTCGCCGCCTTTCATCGCGGCGATGGTCGCGGCCTTGATGTCGTCGCGGATCATGCTGTTGCCCTAGCGAGCGATTTTCGCGCTGACCAGCGTTGACCGGGCGGCGATTAGCGCATAGCGGAAATGCCTTAGCGACATCGCTGTTCTGACCCCGACGGAAAGGCTTTTCCCGCCCATGGCCGACGCACATCCCACGCGCGCCCGACAACCGGAGGGCGCGACGGGAGTCGTGGTGTTCGCCGACGGCCGG
>DATEIK010000089.1:0-4748 GCA_035279065.1 Sphingomicrobium sp.
ATGGTGCTGTGGGCGATCATCGGCGGCTATGTCGCGCAGCGCGTGATCGAGGGCATCTTCATGCGCCGCTTCGGGCGGATGCACATCCACGTATGGCGGCCGATCGACAGCAGGTTCCGGCTGGTCACCGCGCGGCGCAACCCGAACATGGTGATCCTGGTCGTCGCGCTGCTGCTCGGAAGGCCTGATGCAGGCCTGGTCGCCGTGGCTTGGTGGACGATCGTCAGCCTGTTCTTCCACGCCGTGCGCCTGGCGCAGGCGAGCGAGCAGGCGGCGCGCGGCAAGCCGATCGTCTCCTGGCTCGCGTGAGCCGCTGGACCGCCTTCCTGCTCGCCGGATCGCGGCCCACGGGCGACCCGCTCGCGCAATCGATGATGCTCGGCCACAAGGCGCTGATCCCGGTCGCCGGCGAGCCGATGGTGCTGCGTCCGCTGCGCGCCCTGCTCGCGAGTCCGGAGGTCGGCAACGTCATCGTGCTAACGCAGGATCCGGCGGACCTGCGCCCGGTGCTGCCCGACGACAAGCGCGTCGCCATCCGCGCGTCGAGCGGCACCATCGCGCAGACCATCGCCGAGCAGCTTGCCGACCGCGCGGCGGAGTTTCCGGTGCTGGTCGCCACCGCCGACCATGCGTTGCTCGATCCGGCCATGGTCGCGGAGTTCACGGCCAGGGCCGAAGGGGCTGACCTCGCCATCGCAGTCGTCGAAAGCAAGCCGCTGCTCGCGCGATTTCCGCAGACCAGGAGGACGTGGATCGGGTTCAAGGGCGGCCGCTACAGCGGCGCCAACCTGTTCGCGTTCGGATCGAACAAGGTCCTGCCCGCAATCGGGCGCTGGGGCGTAGTCGAGCAGGATCGCAAGAAAGGCTGGCGCCTGCTCGCGGCACTCGGACCGGCGCTGATGCTCGGCGCAGTCATGAAGCAGCGCACGATCCACGAAAGTGCCGCCGCGATCGGGCGCAAGCTCGGCATGGAAATCCGGATCGTCGAGATGAGCAACCCGATCGCCGCGATCGACGTCGACAAGCCGCTCGACCACGCGCTGGTCGAAGACATCGTCGCGGGCCGCGCATGACCGACCTCGCGATCTACGACATGGACCGCACCGTGACGCGGCAGGCGACCTACACGCCGTTCCTGCTGCATTGCGCGGTGCAGCGAGCGCCGTGGCGGCTGCTGCTCCTGCCGCTCGTGCTGCTGTCGATGCTCGCTTACGTCGCGCGGCTGATCGACCGCGCGCGGCTCAAGGAAATCAATCATCGCGTGCTGCTCGGCGGCACGATCCATCCGCGCGATTTGCAGCCGCTGGTCGAGAGCTTCGCCGACCGGCAGCTTGCCGGCAACGTCCGTCCGGGTGCGAGGCGGGCGATCACGCGCGACAAGGCCGAAGGCCGCCGCCTGGTTCTCGCCACTGCATCGTATCGGCTTTACGCCGACGCGATCGCAAACAAGCTCGGCTTCGACGACGTGATCGGCACCGGATCGATTATCGGGCTCGACGAACGGGTGCATTCCAAGATCGCCGGCGAGAATTGCTACGGCCCGGCCAAGCTGCGGATGATCGCCGACTGGGTCGAAGCGTCGGGCCTCGAGGGCGCCCACGGCCATGTCCGCTTCTATTCCGATCATGTGTCCGACCAGCCGACGTTCGAATGGGCCGACGAGCCCGTCGCGGTGAACCCGCACGGCAAGCTGCGGCGGCTGGCGGAGCAGCGGGGCTGGGCAATCGAGGATTGGGGTTAGGAATAGCCGCCGCGCGCCATGGCATCGGCGACGATTGGACGTACCGCTTCGAGCTGCGCGGCGTAGTTCCGCCAGCGCCCGATCGACCGGTCGTTGAGCGGCTCGCGCACCTGCGCATAGCTCGGCGTTGGCGAAACACTCTCGCGCTCGTGAAAATTGAGCTGCGCGGGCTCCATCGGCAGGCCGATCGCGGCCATCAGCCGCGCGGTTTCTCCTGACTGGTCGGCGACCAGCGCTTCATATTGGAGCTCGCAGGTGATCGCGATTCCGGCGGCGCGATAATGCGCGGTCAGGCGATCGACCAATGCAAGGTGCCGCGCCGCGTCCTCGAGCCGGTAGGCGCAGTTGAAGCCATGCGTCATGTCGTGCGCCATGACCGAGGTCAGGACGTCGAGCGGATGGCGCCGGACCAAGATGAGGGGCGAGTCCGGGAAGGCCATCTGCAGCAGCGGCAGCCACATGTCGTTGAGAGGCATTTTGTCGGTGAAATACGCCCCGCCCGGAGCCGTGAGGCCGTAGCCTTCCGCGCCTGCCAGGTACGTGTCGCGAAGATGCTCTGGGTCGATTTCGCTCAGATCGCGGGTGAGTTCGCGAAGTTCGCGCCCGAACGGCAGCTCGCCGCCGGCCCGGATCTCCGAATGGCTGGCGAGAATTTGCTCGACCAAGGTCGTGCCCGAGCGAGGGAAGCCGAGGATGAAGAGCGGCAGGGGGACGTCGGCGCGGCGCGGCGCGCGAGGCAGCTTGGCGAGCATCTCGGCATCGAAGAGATGCGCGAGTTGCTCGGCCTGCCGCTCGACGTCGGCCGCCGGGTAATGGCGGTTCGCGCGCTCGGCGAGCATCGCTTTCCCGCGCGTCCAGTCGGCCCATGCTTCCGCGTGCCGGCCCAGGCGATCGCGCAACCGCCCGCGCTGGAGCAATGCGCCGCCGGACAGCTCGGCTTCGCTTTCCAATATCGTCAGCGCCGCCTCAATCTCTCCCCTTCGCTCCAGGACTGCCGCGCGCTGCAGCTTGACGTCCTTGTTCGCTGCCGCGGCGAGGGGTTCGGCGCGATCGAGCAGCTGCATCGCGAGATCGAAGCGCCCCGCGCGCTCCTCCAGCTCGGCAAGGAAGGCGATCGGTTCGAGCGCAGCTGGGTTGCCCGTTGCCGCGGCCTCGAGCAACGGACGTGCCGCTCCGAGCTTGCCCTGGCGCAGGAGGGCGCGACCGAGGCCGAGCTGCAGGTCGGGGTGCGCGCCAACGAGGGCCATCGCGCGCTCGAAGTGCGCTGCGGCCGGGACCAGCATTTCGCGCCTTGCGAGCAGGGTCGCGAGCATGGCGTGCGCATCGGCATTGGCTTCGTCGGCAGCGAGCGCCGCGCGCGCCACGGCCTCGGCCTCCTCGTCGCGGCCCTGACCTAAAAGCAACCGCGCGAGGTCGCCATAGGGCCAGCGCCGGTCCGGAGCGAGCGCAATCGCCGCCCTCAGCGCCTGTTCGGCGGCAGCGTCATCGCCTCGGTCGATCGCGACCAGCGCCTGAATCTCGAGCGCGTCCAGATTGCTCGGATCACGGCGCAGGATGGCTGCGGCAATCTCGCCCGCGCGCTCGACGTTTCCCGCCTTGAGCGCAGCTCTTGCTTCGGCAATTGCTTCAGCTGTGGGCATCGCCGGATAGCACCGAGACGCGCTCGGCCACTGACTCGGCGTCCGGGCCGACGATCACCTGCACGCCGGCCACCGTCGCGACCCAGCCGCGCGTGCCAAGCGCGTCGAGCGCCGAGGCCGAGATCCGCGTCATGTCCTCGAGATCGACCAACAGACGGCTGCCGCATGTCGAGACGGCGCGGATGCCCGCGGGCCGCAGCGCGGCGGCGATAGCGGCCGCGATGTCCGGTCGATCCGGCGCCGGTTGCACCGCGGCGGTGCGGATTTCGCCTGCGACCTGGTCGGCAATCGGGCCAAGCACCACCTGCACGCTGTCGCCGCCGGGGTGGACGATGCCGCGTGCGCCGAGCGTCTTCAGCGCCGGCTCGTCGATTGCCCTGGGATCGGCGAGGCTCAGCCTCAACCGCGTCGTGCAGGCGTCAATAGACTTGAGATTGGCAGCGCCGCCGAGCGCCCTGACGAACGCGGCCCCGCGCTCGTCGGCGAGGATCACTTTCGTAGTCTCCGCCACTGGCTCCCGCCCCGGCGTCGCGAGATCGAAGCGGCGGATGCACCAGCTGAACGTCGCATAATAGATCAGGAAATAGGCCGCACCCACCGGCAGCAGCAGCAGCGGCCGGGTGGCGAGGCCATAGTTCAGCACATAGTCGAACAGGCCGGCGGAAAAGCCGAAGCCGAGCTTCACGCCGAGCGCGTCCATGATCACCATCGCTGCGCCGGTCAGCACGGCGTGGACGGCGAACAGCAGCGGCGCAAGGAAAATGAACAGGAACTCGATCGGCTCGGTGACGCCCGTCAGCAGCGAGGTCAGCGCGACGCTGAGCAGCAGGCCGCCGACCGCCTTGCGCCGATCGGGAAGCGCATTGCGGTACATCGCGAGGCAGGCGGCGGGCAGGCCGAACATCATTACCGGGAAGAAGCCCGCCATGAAGCTTCCAGCCGTGGGGTCACCGGCGAAGAAGCGGTTGAGGTCGCCCGTCTTGCCGTGGAAGTCCCCGATCAGGAACCAGGCGAGGTTGTTGAGGATGTGATGCAACCCGGTGACCAGCAGCAGGCGGTTGAGGACACCGTACAGGAACAGGCCGAGAGGTCCCGCCCCGACGACCCAGCGGCTGAGCGTATCGACGCCGGCCTCGAACCACGGGAAACCGTAGCCAAAGGCGATGGCGCCGACGATGCCCGCAAGCCCCGCGGCGATCGGCACGAAGCGCCGCCCGCCGAAGAAGGCGAGATAGTCCGGCAGCTTGATGTTCGAGAAGCGGTTGTAGAGCAGCCCGGCGGTGATGCCCGAGAGGATGCCCGCGGGAACGCTGAGCTTGGCGATTTCCTTGGCTCGCCACGCGGCCTGCTCGACGTCGCTCGCGGAG
>DATEIK010000090.1:0-2322 GCA_035279065.1 Sphingomicrobium sp.
GGTCCTCGGATTCTGCCAGTTCTGCGTCAATTTCAACGCGGTTTACCTCGCCGAGCGCCACATTACCTCGGGCGTGGTCGCGACGGTGTTCGCGCTGCTCCTCATCCCCGCGAGCCTGATGGCCTGGGCCTTCCTCGGCCAGCGCCCGACGCAGCGCTTCGCCTGGAGCTCGCTGATTGCAGTCGCCGGCGTCATGCTGCTGTTCGCGCATGAGCTGCGCGGCCATGCTGCGAGTTCCGCGCAGGTCACGTCGGGAATCGCCTTGACCTTCGTCGGGATGCTCGGAGCGTCTTTTGCCAACGTGCTCCAGGCGCGGCCCGAAGTCCGCCGCTTCCCGCTGTTCGCGATGCTTGCCTGGTCGATGGCGGCTGGCGCGGTAATCGATGCCGTGGTCGCCTTCGCGCTCGCCGGCGCGCCGACGATCGAGACCAGCGCGACCTACTGGGCCGGGCTGCTCTACCTCGCGCTGGCCGCCTCGACGCTCAACTTCAGCCTCTACTATCCCGTGGTGCGCAAGATCGGGCCGGGGAAGGCCGCCTATTCGAGCGTGCTGGTGCCGATCATCGCCATGGGCTTCTCGACCTGGCTCGAGAACTATCGCTGGACGTCCCTGACAATTGCCGGCGCGATACTCGCGCTTGGGGGCATGGTCGCGGCACTGACGCGCGGAAAACCCAAGCTGACACCGCCCGACGCAGCCTAGTGACGCCGGCCCGCCAGCCACTGCTCCTTGCTGATCGGCTGCACGTTGTTCACCAGGCACCGCTCCGGGCCCGCCGCGAACGGCACGATGATCTCCGCATCCAGTCCCTGGCAAATCCAGTCGCCGCCGCCCGTCGTTCGGAGCACGACGCGTCGCGAGAAGGCCGATTGCGGGCAGAAGCCGTCGAGGCTCAGGCGATAATATTGGTTCGCGCCGACCTTGACGTCGACGATCTGCTCGCTGACCGAGCTGTAGCTGTTGACCTGCCGCGCGAGGAAGCATTGCCGGCCATTCGTCTGGGCGGCGAGTGCGGGCGGCCCGGGCTGAGCAGCGCAGGCGGCGACCACGGCCAACCCCGCGGCGCCGATCAACATGAGGGCGGTCCTGGTCATCGGCCGATCTCCTTCTGCTGCGTCAACGCATGAAACGCGGGTCGCGGCCATGAATGTTCTGCAATCGGATCGTGGGTGTGTTCCCAAGCGTTGGGGGTTCATGCCGTCGACGGTCATCCGCCGCTACGTCTATTGCCCCGACAAGAGCGAGCTGTGGGTCGAGTTCGTGACCGGGCGCCGCTACGTCTATTCTGGCGTCCCCCAGGAAGTGGCGAACGCGCTTGGTTCGGCCTTCGCCAAGGGCATCTATTTCAACAGCCGCATCCGCGACCGCTTCCCGCATCGCGAGATCGTGCATGAGGACCAGGCAACCGAATCTTAAAGCGGCGCGTGGCACAAGTGGCGCCCATGTTCCCGATCAAGCACAGCGCGATCTTCAAGAGTCGCTGGATGGCCCTGCTGTGGGCCGCCGGGATCATCTGGTTCGCCTATGATTTCGCCGGCCCTTCGGGAGAGGACGCGAACACCGCCAGCGCCGACCAGGTCCAGATCACCGACGCCGACGGCGCGCCGGTGAGCCCCGACGAAGCGAAGCAGCTGTCGGAGGCTCTGAACCGCGTCTAGCGCGCGGCGTTCAACTCGATCCGTTCGATGTGCCAACGCCGCTGCGCCTCGGTTGAGCCGGGCACGTCGTTGACGCGGCGCAGGATCACATCGCCGCCGCGGCGGAACGACCCGCCGGCCTTCGTCTTGCCGTAGAAGACGACGGGAACGGTGACGTAGCTCGAGCCAGCGGCGCCCTCCATGTCGCCCGGCTTGCCGATTTCCATGTGGACTTCCAAATCGTCGCGCCAGTTGCGGTCGAATGCCTTTGCCGAATCCGCGTTCGACCAGAGCTTCCACGAGTCGGTCCAGCGGCTTTGCTCGATCAGCGCGCCATAATGCTGCACGACCTGCCCCGCGGCCTCGGCGCTCTTCGGGTCGATCGGACCATTTGGCTCCTCGAGCGGCGTTCGATCGTCGGGCAGGCTGACGCTCGTCGCGGCGTTGTCCGGCGCTGCGGGCGGCGCGACAGGCGCTTCTGGCGCGCCCGCTTGTACGGCTGCATTTTGTTCATTCCCGGGCTGGTTGGCCTGCCCGCACGAGGCAACCAGCATCGCACTCATCACGGCTAGGGTCTTTTTCATCCATTTCTCCCTCGCGGAACCCGGTCCGCCAAAGTTCGTTCGTTTCGCAACAACAACAGGCAAAGCAGGGAGAGTTTCCATGGCCGACGACAACGGCACG
>DATEIK010000091.1:0-3935 GCA_035279065.1 Sphingomicrobium sp.
CCAATCGAGGCCGCGGACCTTCATCGAAAGCCCGTACTTGCCGTCGTAATAATCGCCGGTCGTGTAGGCGCCATTGGAGCTCGCGTAGGAGCCGAAATTGTTCGAGAAGCGCTCGACATAGCCCGAATGGTCGGGGTCCGAGCCGCGGCCGTGGGCGACGCGGTAGCTTTCGACCTCACCGGTGTAGAGGTTGACGATGTGGAAGCGCGGATCGGCCGAGGGCTGCGAGAAGTCGACGACCCCCATCGAATCGCGCGGCCCGATGCGGTGCGTGTCGAGCGCCGCCTTGGCGCGGGCGAACAGCTGCGGATCGATCCCGGCGGGCGCACTCGGCACCAGCGGCTGGACCGGCGGCAGAGGCGAGCTCGGCTGCGGCGTCAAAACCGTCGGCAGCACCTGCGAAGCCGCGGACGACGACAGGATCGCACCCGCCGCACCCATGGCACCAAGACGCAACATTTCCCGACGATTCAAGGTCATTCCCACCCCTCCGGTTGAAGCGATGGGTTTATCATTCAATGGGTTAACGGCGAATAACCCAAACGCTCACGTTGCTCCGCCCGTCCCTTCGAGGGCTCGATTCGTCGCACGAGCCATGATTCCGCAATGGGTTGAATGGCTTTGGATGCCCTGCTACAGGCCGCGCGCCGCCGAGGTGCTCCTCTGGAGGCCGCTAATCTATTGCTTGGAAGGATTTGACGGGCTTTTATGCAGATCATCGTTCGCGACAATAATGTCGAGCAGGCGCTGCGCGCGCTCAAGAAGAAGCTGCAGCGCGAGGGCGTCTACCGCGAGATGAAGCTGCGCCGTCATTACGAGAAGCCGAGCGAGAAGCGCGCCCGCGAGCGCGCCGCCGCGATCCGCCGCGCCCGCAAGCTCGAGCGCAAGCGCGCCGAGCGCGAAGGCGCCCGCTAAGCCTTACGCCAAGCCCAGCACCACAGCCGTGTCCGTCGCCGAAGCCGCCCATCGACCCGCCAATACTGGCCGGGCGGTGAAGCTCGCGCTCGCGTTCCTCGTCCTCATCGCCGCCGGCATCGGCCTCGCCTGGTACGGCGCGGGCTCGCTTCGGCCCGAAGTCACGTCGAGCGGGCTCGAGTTCCGCACCATCAAGGCCGGCTCGGGCGAACCGATCGGCCAGGCCGACGCCGCCCTGCTCGACTATATCCTCAGTGCCAACGACGGGACGGTGTTCGACAGCAGCGAGAACCACGGCGGCGCGCAGCCGTTCGCCATGGACCAGGTCTTCCCCGGTTTCGCCGAGGCGATGAAGCGGATGCAGGAAGGCGGCCAGTACCGCTTCACCATGCCGGAGGACCTCGCCTTCTCGAGCGGCGCGCCTCCGGGCTGGCCCAAGGGCAGCCCGCTGACGTTCGAGGTGCGGGTGCGCAAGATCGTGCGCGGCGGCGCGGCGATGATGCAGCAGCAGGGCGCCCCCCAGCAGCAATAATGGCCTAGGCGGAGACGACCTCCGGCCCTTCGCCCTTCTTCGCCGCTTCCCTTCGGCTGAGGTCGACCAGCACAACCTTGAGCGTCGCGAGCACCGGGTCGGCGAACAGCACTCCGAGGATCCCGAACAACGCGCCCATCAGCAGCTGCATGCCGAGCACGATGGCCGGCGCGAGGTCGACCGTGCGCCGGGCGATGTACGGGACGACCAGGTAGCCGTCGATGTTCTGGACGAAGAAATAGACGAAGATCGCGTAGAGGCCCTGGTGCGGGCCGGCGGAGAAGCCGACTGCGACCATCAGCACGCCGGAAGTGATCGCGCCGATATTGGGGATGAAGGCGAGGACGCCGGTGACGAGGCCGAGCAGCGCGGCCATCGGCACGCCGCCCAAAGACAGCATCACCCAGGTGAAGATACCCTCGAACAGCATCCCGACGAGGCGCCCGAACAGCAGGCGCCTCAGCGTGAAGCCGACATGCTCCGCGACGCGGTAGAAGCCGTCGCGGTGGCGGAGCGGCAGCATCCAGGCGATGCCGCGGTCGTAGATCCGCGGCTCGGCGGCAAGGAAGATACCGATCACGATCATCGCGACGACGCTGGTGATGGCGCCGATCGCGCTGCCGACCGCGCTGGTCAGCCGCCCGACCGAGCCGAGCAACTGGGTGCCGATGTTGGACGGCTGGCCCGCCGGCATCAGGCCGAGCGAAGCGACGAAGGCCATGAGCTTGTCGAACTGCTCGGTGACCACCAACCGCAGGGCCTCGGCCTGGGCGGCGATGGTCGTGCCGGCGAACCAGAACACCCAGCCCAAGAAACCGAACCCGATCAGGATGGTCAGCAGCAAGCGCCAGGCGCGCGGGATCGGCAGGAGCCGGCCGAGCAGCCGCGTCCCGCCGTCGAGGAACACGGCGAAGATCATCCCGCCGATGATCAGCAGCAGCGGCTGGGCGAGGACGATGACGCCGACGATGGCGAGCGCCATGCCGAGCCACACCGCCGCCTTGGCCATTTCGCGGCGGACGAGCGGGTCGCGGAACTCCGCCGGACCGGGCCGCTCGACGTGCGGCTCGACGGTGGGCGGGGTCTTCCGCGTCGCCATCAGCTATTCCTGAGTGACTTCCCGGCGCGGCCCGAGCGCAGCGCTTCGAACCAGGTCAGCGGGTTCCACCATTTGGTCGAGCCATCGAGCGAGAAGGTGATGAACTCGGCGCGGCCGCCGATATTCTCCCACGGCACCGGCCCGCCGAGCCCGCCCTGCCATTCGGGCACGCGGCTGTCGGCCGAATCGTCGCGGTTGTCGCCCATCAGCCAGACGTGGCCGGCGGGAATCCGCACGGGACCGAAATTGTCCTCCGGCGAGCGGCCGAGCTCGACCGTTTCGTAGGTGCGGCCGCTGGGCAGCGTCTCGCGCACGATCGGGACCTTGCAATAGCCCTTGCCGTCGGCACCCTGGACGCGGAAGTCGGTCAGCGCCGGGTCGTGCTCCGATCCGCACGGCGAATTGATGTCGATTGGAATCAGGCGCGGGGTCTCGCGCTCGCGCTTCACCGGCTCGCCGTTGATGATCAGCGTGCCGTTGATCATGCGGATCGTGTCGCCGGGCAGGCCGATGACGCGTTTGATGTAATCGGTGCGCGTGCCGGGCGGCGTGACGATGACGATGTCGCCGCGCTCGGGCATCTTGCCAAAGAGGCGGCCTTCCATCGGGCCTACAATGTGGAAGCTGGGGCTGACCCACGACCAGCCGTAGGGATATTTGGTGACGACCAGGCGGTCGCCGGTCAGCAGGCCCGGCATCATCGATTCGGACGGGATGTAGAAGGGCTTGGCGACGAGGCTGTGGAAGGCGAGCACCGCCAGCAGCACCCACAGCAGGCCCTTGATCTCGCGCCACAGCGCGGAGCCCTTGTCTTCCCTCTTGTCGGCCTGCGGCGCTTCCGGTTCGACGCTCGCCTCGGGCAACGTATCGCTCAACACTCAGGGCTCCAGCTTGCGGGCGGTCAGGATGACGAAGGCCTGCGCCCAGGGGTAATCGTCGGTCATCGTCAGATGTATGTCGACGGCGTGGCCGTCCGGCGCAAGGGCGTCAAGCCGAGCCTTCGCGCCGCCCGTCAGCATTAGCGTCGGTGCACCTGACGGCAGATTAACGACGCCGATGTCCTTCATATGAACGCCGCGCTTGAAGCCGGTGCCGACCGCCTTCGAGAAAGCTTCCTTGGCGGCGAACCGCTTGGCGAGGGTGCCAGCTCGGGTGTGGGGGCGCGAGGCGGCCTTCCGCCGCTCGGTCTCGGTGAAGACGCGCTGCAGGAACTTGTCGCTCCAGCGGGCGAGCGATTTCTCGATCCGCTCGATGTTGCACAGGTCGGAGCCGATGCCGACGATCAACGCTGCCCCTCCCGCTCGCGGGAGGGGGCGGGGGGGAGGGCCGGTCGGCGTTGCATGGGCGGGGACATGCCCTCCCCCAACCCCTCCCGCAAGCGGGAGGGGA
>DATEIK010000092.1:0-5489 GCA_035279065.1 Sphingomicrobium sp.
GTCTGACCAATAAGCCGGCGGCAGGTTGCTGTCGGCGAGCAGCGGCTGCGCTACGAGCGCTGCCAACATCATCGTCACCCCCGCGAAAGCGGGGGTCCAGGCACTGAAGATCGATTCCCGCTTTCGCGGGAATGACGAAAAGGGATTCATTTCGCCTGCTCCAGCCGTGCGAGGATCATCGGCACGTCGCCCGCCTCGATCGGGCCAATATGCTGGTAGCGGATCACGCCCTCGCCATCGACGACGAAGCTCTCGGGTACGCCTGACGAGCCGAGCGAAATCTGCACGCGGCTTTGCGCATCGCCGCCGATGCGTTCGTACGGATCACCGTTCCGAGCGAGGAACTCGGCGAGGTCTTCGGGCCGGTCGCGCACGGCGATGCCATCGATCAATACGCCACGTGATTTCAGCTCGCCGAGCACTTTGACTTCGGTGATGCAGGGCACGCACCAGCTCGCGAACACGTTGACGAGGTGCGGCTTGCCGGTCGCGAGGTCGGCGGCGTTGAGCCCGGGCTTCGTCGGCAGCGCGGCCGGCAGCGCGAAGGCCGGCACTTCCTTGCCCTCGAGCGTCGAATGAACATTCGTATCGACCGGCCTGGCCAGGCGCCACACCAGCGCGACGATGACCAGCGCGAGCAGCGCGAGCGGCGCGAAGCGGATGACGCGGCTCATGCGTAGCCCTTCCTGCGCCACTCGGGCTCGCCGCGGCGCCGCCGCCACAGACGGCCGAGCAAGGCGATCGCGCCGCCGAGCGCGATCAATGCCCCGCCGAGCCAGATCAGCGTCACGAACGGCTTCCACCACAGCCGCAGCTGCCATCCGCCCGACGCGTCCGGCTTGCCGATGACCGTGTAGAGCTGGCCGTTCCAGAACGTCTGGATCGCCGCCTCGTTGGTCTCCATCGGCGGGTTGGTGAAATAACGAGTCTGCGGCTTCAGCGTGATCGGGCCGCTCCCACGCGTCGCGATAAGCTCACCTTCCATCGCGGTCCAATTCTTCCCCGCCATTGGCGTCACCTGCTGGAGCTGCACCAGCCATGGGCCGACGCCGAGCGTGTCGCCCGGCTTGGCGACCGCGAGACGCTCGCTGGTGAACGCCGCGTTGGCGCCCATCCCGGCCAGCGCGACGGCGATGCCGAAATGGGCGACAACCATGCCCCAGGTCGCGAGCGGTGCGCGAGAGGGGTTGCGCCCGACGAGCGGCAGGATGCTTGCCGCCGCGAGATAGGCGGCCACGGTCAGCCCGAGCCGCGGCAGGATAGGCATTGCTGGAGCGAGGATGATGGTGATTGCCAGCGCCGTCGCGCCGATCAGCGCCGGGACCTTGAGCTTGGCGAGGACAGGCCGACGCTCGCGCCGCCAGGCGAGCAGCGGACCGACGCCGACGAGCAGCGCGAGGATCAGCGCCAGCGGGCCCGCGACCGCGTTGAAATAGGGCGCACCGACCGACAGCTTCTCCCCACTGAGCGCTTCCACGAACAGCGGGTAGAGCGTTCCCAGGAAGACGATCCCGAGAACCACACTCAGCAGCAGATTGTTGATCACCAGCCCGGTCTCCCGGCTGACGAGCTCGAACGGCGCGCCTTCCTTCAAGCTCGCGCCGCGCCACGCGAACAGCGCAAAGGCCGCGCCGACGTAAATGCCGAGAAGCACGAGCAGGAAGGTGCCGCGCTCGGGATCGATGGCGAAGGCGTGGACCGAGGTCAGGATGCCGGAGCGCACCAGGAAGGTGCCGACCATCGACATCGAGAAAGCGATCACCGCGAGCATCATGGTCCACGCCTTGAGCGCGCCGCGCGTCGCCAGCACGGTCACCGAGTGAAGCAGCGCAGTGCCGGCAAGCCACGGCATGAGCGAGGCATTCTCGACCGGGTCCCAGAACCAGTACCCGCCCCAGCCAAGCTCATAATAGGCCCAGTAGCTGCCGGCGGTGATGCCGAGCGTCAGCAGAATCCACGCCGCCAGCACCCACGGCCGCATCGCCCGCCCGAGCCGCGAATCCACTTCGCCGGTGAGGAGCGCGCCGACCGCCAGGCTGAACGCAATCGAGAGCCCGACATAGCCAAGGTAGAGCGTCGGCGGATGGAAAGCGAGGCCGGGGTCCTGGAGCAGCGGATTGAGCCCCGCGCCTTCGAGCGGCGCCGGATCGAGCCTTGCAAACGGGTTCGAGGCGATGAGCAGGAACGCATAGAAGCCCAGCGCCAGCGCCGCCTGCGCGCCCAATGCCGCGATCAGCGTCCGCTCGCTCGTCCGCCGCGAGAGCAACGCCAGGAACGCTCCGGCCGCCGCGAGGATCGTCACCCACATCAGCATCGAGCCTTCGTGGTTCCCCCACGCTCCGGCGACCTTGTAGATGAACGGCTTGGCGCTGTGGCTGTTCTCTGCGACCAGCGCGACCGACAAATCGGTGCGCGCGAAGACGATCAGCAGCGCGCCGAACGCGATCAGCGTCAGCACGCCCTGGACCGCGGCAACGGCGCGCATCGCCCGTGCGACCGCGATCTCACTGCGCAGCGCAAGGACCATCAGCGCAAGCTGGAAGAGCGCCAGCCCCGCGGCAAGCCACAGCGCGGCAAGGCCTGTTTCCGCGATCACTTCTCGAGCGTCTTGCCCGCTTTATGCTCCGCCGCAAGGTTGCCGAGCTCGGGCGGCATGTAACGCTCGTCGTGCTTGGCGAGGATGGTGTCGGCGACGAAGGTCGCGCCCTGCATCCGCCCCTCCGCGACCGCGCCCGAGCCTTCGCGGAACAGGTCGGGCGTGATGCCGCGATACGTGACGGGCGTCGCAGCCTTGCCGTCGGTCAGCACGAAGCGGATCGTGACGCCGTCGGCCTGGCGCTGGAGCGAGCCGCGCTCGACCATCCCGCCCAGGCGCACCGCGCGCCCATGCTCGGCCTTGCCGGCGGCAATGTCGGCAGGCGTGTAGAAATATGCGGCGCGGTCGCGGATGCCCCACATGAAGAGAAGCACGGCAATGGTCACGGCGATGATCGCGGCGACGACCAGCACCAGCCGCTGGTTCTTGGGTTTCATTTGCGCCGCAGCGCATCGGCCGCCGCTTCGGCCCGGCTCATCGACGCATAGGCCCACAGCAGCAGCGCGGTGGTCGCGCCGATCGCCACGCAATAAGCGGAAATCACGAACGGCCACGGGTTCACGCGCTCAGCCTCCGCATCCGCGCTTCGACCTTGGTCTCGGCCAGTTCCGCGCGCATGCGCATCAGCACCGCCGCGCCGAACAGGCAGGTGAAGCCGATCATGGTCAGCGGCAGCGGCCATAGCAGGCTGTTGTCGATGCTCGACCCGGCGAGCGAGATGCTCTGCCCCTGGTGGAGCGTGCGCCACCACAGCACTGAATAATGGATGATCGGAAGGTTGATGGCGCCAATGAGGCCGTAGATCGCGGTGATGCGCCCCTCCCCGCCGCGCTCGCGCTCGGCCGAGCCCAGCGCGATATAACCGAGGTAGAGAAAGAACAGGACGAGCATCGAGGTCAGCCGCCCGTCCCATTCCCACCACGTGCCCCAGGTCGGGCGCCCCCAGATCGAGCCGGTGACGAGGCAGATGCCGGCGAAGGTCGCGCCGGCGGGCGCCGTTCCTCGGCCCGCGACCGCGGCCAGCGGGTGCCGCCAGACGAGCTGGCTGACCGAGGCCGCGGCAATGCCCAGCCACCCCGCCATGCCCAGCCAGGCGGCTGGCACGTGGATGTACAGGATACGGACGGTCTCGCCCTGGAGGTAATCAGGCGGAGTCAGCGTCAGGCCGGCGCCCATCCCGGCAGCCGCGAGCACGAGGCCCACGAGCAGCAGCCAGCTCGTCGTCGGCCTGGCAATGCGCAGGAAACGCGCCGGATTGGCTAAGGCATGCATCGTTTATGCCCGGTCATTGCGAGGAGCGGAGCAACGAAGCAATCCAGTTCTGTGCGGATGGATTGCTTCGCTTCGCTCGCAATGACGATTAACTCCGTCCGATCAGCCGCTGCGCCATGGCGTCGGCGACGGCGGCGGGGTCGCGCCCGGTCTCCGCCCCTTCCTTCCAGATCTGCTCGAGCCGGACCGGAATGCCTTCGATCCGGCGGCGGACCAGGGTCGCGTCGCCGTCGCCGAGATATTCGGTGCACACGTTGATGATCCCGCCGGCGTTGATCACGTAGTCGGGCGCGTAGAGGATGTTGCGCTGGTGCAGCCGCTCGCCGTCCTCGGGGGTCGCCAGCTGGTTGTTGGCGCCTCCCGCGACGACCGGCACTTTCAGCGCCGGAATGCTCTTGGCATCGAGGATCGCGCCGAGCGCGTTCGGGCTCAGCACGTCCGCCTCGAGCGTCAGGATCTCGTCGGTGCCGACGACCTTACCGCCACTGCGTTCGGCGAGCTTCTGCGCCTTGGTTTCGTCGACGTCGGCGATCGACAGCCTTGCGCCTTCCGCGCAGGCATGCAGCGCGACGCCGGTGGCGACGCTGCCCGCGCCCTGGAGCGCGATGTGCAAGCCGTTCAGGCTGTCCTTGCCCAGCGCCCATTTGACGGCGGCCTTGATGCCCAGGAACACGCCGAGCGAGGTGTGCGGGCCGGGATCGCCGCCGACGTCGCCCGCCGAATTGGGCAGGCCCGCGACGAACCTGGTCGAACGCGCGACCTCGATCATGTCGGCGACGCTCATGCCGACGTCCTCGGCGGTGACGTAGCGCCCGCCGAGATGCTCGACCGACTTGCCGAACGCATGAAGGAACTCGGGCGTCTTGGTCTTGTCGGCGTCGGCGAGCAGCACCGACTTGCCCCCGCCGAGCGGGAGGCCGGCCATGGCGTTCTTGTAGCTCATGCCGCGCGACAGCCGCAGCGCGTCGGTCAGCGCGTCGGCGTCCTCGGCATAATGCCAGAAGCGCGCGCCGCCCGCGGCGGGGCCGAGATGGGTCGAATGGACCGCGATGATCGCCTTGAGGCCGCATTTCTCGTCGGTGACGAAATGCACCTCTTCATGGTCGTCGAAATCGGGCAGGCCCCAGGGCATGGTCATTGCTGCAACAGGTTCCACTTAAGGTGAATGGGGCGATCGAGGGGACTTGAACCCCCGACCCCTGGTACCACAAACCAGTGCTCTAACCAGCTGAGCTACGATCGCCACGGAAACGCCCGTGGAAATGCTTCCCGCGAGCGCCCCGGCCACTTAGGGTCGCCGCCCCACGAAGGCAAGCGAGGCGACGAACCCCAAATCGGTGACAGTGCACTCAATTCCGAGCTTCCCAAGTTTCGAGGACTGCGCCACACTCATTCCGCCGGATCGCAGAGCCGCCATGGCCCGCCTCGCGCGAGCAGTCTTCCCCGGCCTGCCCCACCACGTCACGCAGCGCGGCAACGGTCGCGCCCAGACCTTCTTCGACGACGGCGATTATGCCGACTATCGCGCCCTCCTGCGCGAGCATTGCGCGACGGCCGCCGTCGCGGTCTGGGCCTGGTGCCTGATGCCCAACCACGTCCATCTGATCCCGGTCCCGGGCGA
>DATEIK010000093.1:0-2421 GCA_035279065.1 Sphingomicrobium sp.
GGGCGGCGGTCGGGATGAACACGCCGACGCACTTCGCCAGCGCCCGCCTCACCGCCGGGTTGGCGATAACCTGCGGGAAGTGGGGCGAGGCGATTTCCTCCTCGCCTTCGGCGACGAGCACCAGGTTCACGGGCAGCTTGCGGCCGCTCGCCTTGAACGCGTGGAGCGCGGCGAGGAATGCCGATTCGGGCCCCTTCTGGTTGACCGCCCCGCGCCCGACGACGGCCTTGCCCTCGCCCGGGCGGTCGACGATCCGCGCCTCGAGCGGCGGCGACGACCATTCCGCGGGATCGAACTGCTTGACGTCGTACATGAAGTAGACGCCGACGCAGTCATTCGCGCCCGCGTCGAGCGTTGCGAATACGCCCGGCAATCCATCGGTCGGAACGATCGTCGCTTGCTGGAACCCGGCGTCGAGGGCCAGCTGGCGCATATATTCGGCGCCCTGCGGCGTATTGCGCTTTTCGGCGGCAATGGTCGGAAGCGCGATCCAGTCCTGCAGCCGCTTGACGTTCGCCGCGTGGCTCGACGTGACCGCCTGTTGAAGCTGGGCGCGGTTCGGCGTCTCCGCCTGAACCGCCGAAAATGTCCCGATTGCCGCGACCGCCGCCGCCAGCCCCACAACCTTAGGCATCGTTCACTGTCCCCCCGCTGGTGATGCGTTCAGCATTGCAAGCGGCTCAGCGCCTGTCCAGCCGGGTGGACAAGCGCGGGGCGCGGCACCAAGCGGGGCGCGATGCGCTATTTCCTCGACACGGAATATAACGGCTGGGGCGGCGCGCTGCTGTCGCTCGCGCTCGTGCCGGACCACGGCGAGGAGCTGTACCTGACGCTCGACTGGGAGGGCGCGCTCGAGCCCTGGGTCGAGCGCCATGTCCTGCCCTATCTCGACACGGTGCCCGAGCCATTGGTGTCGCCGCGACTCAGCCGCGCCGACGCGGCCCGCGCGATCTCGCATTACCTCGCCGGCGATCCCGAGCCGCTGATCGTCGCCGACTGGCCCGAGGACATCGCCCTGTTCAACGCGCTGCTGCTGACCGGGCCCGGCAAGATGGTCGAAGTGCCGCCGCTGACGTTCAGGTTCATCGAGCTGACGGGCTTCAGCACGGCCGCGAACAGCAAGGTGCCGCACAACGCGCTGCACGACGCGCGCTCGTTGCGCGACCACGTGCTCAGCCTGGAATGATTATTCGGCCGCGGTCCGGAAACTGACCCGCTCGCCATCGCGATCGATCCAGGTCAGGTCGTGCAGGGCGAGCTCCCGCCCGTCATGCGCCTGGACGCAAATCTTCCTGACCGGCCTGTTGTCGCGCCGGTCGGCGAGCACGATCTCCATCTTGCCGTAGCCCCATTCCTCGCCCCACTGGCGAAGCGCCAGAACGACCGGAAGCAGCCCCTCGCCCTTTGGGGTCAGCGAATAGATGACGCGCCGCCGGTCTTCCGGATCGGCTTCGCGCTCGAGGATTCCGCCAGCGACCATCTTTCCGAGCCGGTCCGAGAGGATGTTGCGGGCGATGCCGAGGCCGGCCTGGAATTCTTCGAAATGATGAAGGCCATTGAACGCGCCGCGCAGAATCAGGAACGCCCATTTTTCGCCGATCACCTCGACGGCGGCGGGGATCGGACAGGACAAGGCGGCCTCCTTGAACCGGTCGATCTCCGACGTGAGCGTATCTGCGGGCATCCAGTCGCGTCTCCCCTGACGAATCTCATCAAAGCACACAACGGTTCCAAAGAACAGTTGCAGGGTGAAACGGATTACGATATTCAGTTTCAAATCGCAACGATAACAGGAGGACATGCGATGCTTCGTTCCGCCCTCGCCTTCGCCGCCATCGCGCTCGCCGCCGCGCCGGCCGCGGCCGCCACCTATTCGGCGACCCTCACCCAGCCGGTCAGCAGCAAGTTCATTGCCCGCGACATCGTCTGGGCGTGCGGTCCCGCCGCCTGCCAGGGCGCGACCGAGCAGAGCCGTCCGGCGGTGCTGTGCCAGGGCCTCGCCAAGCGCGCCGGCCGGATCGACACATTCCTCGTCAATGGGCGCGCGCTTGCCGCGGCCGAGCTCGACAAGTGCAACGCCTCGGCCAAGGCCGCGCCGCCCCAGGCGCTCGCCGCCAAGCGCTAAATCTGTTGCCCCCCGGGGCCGCGTTCCCCACTCCCTCCCGCGGCCCCACTCCTTTCGCGCTTGCACAACAGCGCCAACTGACACCATCTTAGGCGTGTGCTGAGGCAGTACGAGCTGATCGAGAAGGTCAGGACCTACGATCCGGACGCGGACGAAGGCCTGATCAACCGCGCCTACGTCTTCTCGATGAAGGCGCATGGCTCCCAGGTTCGCGCCTCGGGCGACCCCTATTTCAGCCACCCGATCGAGGTCGCGGGGATCCTCACCGACCTGAAGCTCGACGACCAGACGATCGT
>DATEIK010000094.1:0-22762 GCA_035279065.1 Sphingomicrobium sp.
TCGATCCGCGAGCTCGCGGAACAGGTCGGCGCGCGGCCGACGGCTCTCTACCACCATCTCGAAAAGCTGGTGGCGGTCGGCCTCGTCGTCGAAGCCGGCACGCGGGTGCGCAACCGCCGCCGCGAGCAGCTGTACGAGACCGTCGCCCACCGCTTGCGTCTCGCCCGCGCGCACCGCGACCCGGCGCATGCCGACGCGGTCGCGCGCATCGTGGCCGCGCAGACCCGCCAGCTCGCCCGCGACTTCCGCCTCGGCCAGGCTTCGCCGGCGCGCGTCGATGACGGAGATGCGCGCAACCTGACCTTCTTCCGGCTGGTCGGCCGGCCGTCGCCCGATCAGCTCGCCCGGATCAACGCCTGCCTCGGGGAAATCACGGAATTGTTGTGGGAGGCGGACGATGGCGATGCCGAGCCGGTCGTGTTCGGCTGCGTCCTTGCCCCGGTCGGCAAGCACAAGGTCTAGGCTTCGACGCGGACCTTTTCGCCGGTCGGCGCATCGGCCGTGAGCCGCTCGGCGATTGCCTGCGCGACGACTTCAGGAGGCTTGAGGCTCTCCGGCTCCTCACCGGGGAAGGCGAGGGCGCGCATCCGCGTCCGCGTCGCTCCGGGGTCGATGATGTGGACTCTGACACGGCCCAGATAGGCGGTCTCGTCGGCATAGGCGCCGAGCAGGCTTTCGAGCGCGGCCTTGGACGATCCGTAAGCGCCCCAGAAGGCGCGCGGCTCACCCCCGACCGAGGAGGTCAGGGCGACGATGTCGGCCTGGTCCGCCTTTTTCAGCAGCGGGTCGAAGGCAGCGATGATCGCCTGGTTGGCGAGCAGGTTGAGGCTCAGGATCCGCGAATATTCCTTGGGATCGATGTCCTGCACAGGAGTCAACGAGCCGAGCATCGCCGCGTTGAGGACCAGCACATCGAGCTTCGCCCAGCGCTCGGCGACCGCAGCGGCGAGCTTGCCGATCGATTCCCCCTGCGTGAGGTCGAGTGGGGCGATGGTCGCGCTTCCGCCGCCCTCGTGGATGCGCTGCTCGACCTCCTCGAGCGCGCTCGACGTGCGCGCGACGAGGATGACGTGCGCGCCCGCCGCGGCCAGTGCTTCGGCGGTCGCCGCCCCAATCCCGCGGCTGGCGCCGGTGACGAGCGCGAGCTTGCCCTCGAACGGTTTCGAATCAGTCATGGAAGCGGCCTCTAGCCGCTCAGCGGCTGGCGACCAAAGACAGCGGCGCGCCGCGCTCCTTCTCCGACACGTCGGTCAGCGAGGTCGGGTACTCGCCGGTGAAGCAGGCGTCGCAGCGCTGCGGCTGCGCATTGTCGCGGTTCTCGCCGAGCGCTCGGTACAGGCCTTCGATCGAGATGAAGGCGAGGCTGTCGGCGTTGATATAGTCGCGCATCTGCTCGACGTTCATCTGCGCCGCGAGCAGCTTTGCGCGCTCGGGCGTATCGACGCCGTAGAAGCAGCTGTGCCGCGTCGGCGGAGAGGCGATCCGCATGTGCACCTCGCGCGCGCCGGCGTCGCGCATCATTTGCACGATCTTCACGCTGGTGGTGCCGCGAACGATCGAATCGTCGATCAGGACGATGCTCTTGCCGTCGACCAGCGCGCTGTTGGCGTTGTGCTTCAGCTTGACGCCGAGATGGCGGACTTCCTGGCTCGGCTGGATGAAGGTGCGGCCGACATAGTGCGAGCGGATGATGCCGAGCTCGAACGGGATGGCCGATGCCTGGCTGAAGCCGATCGCGGCAGGAACGCCGCTGTCCGGCACAGGGACCACATAGTCTGCCTCGACTGGCGCCTCGCGCGCCAGCTCGGCGCCGATATTCTTGCGCACCTCGTAGACCGACTGGCCCTCGGCGATCGAATCGGGCCGCGAGAAATAGACGTGCTCGAAGATGCACGGGCGCGGCGCGACCTTCTCGAACGGCCGGAAGGAGCGGATGCCGCCGTCGTTGACCAGGATCAGCTCGCCCGGCTCGACGTCGCGCAGGAAGCTCGCGCCGATCACGTCGAGCGCGACCGTCTCGCTGGCGAAGATCGTCGCTTCGCCGAGCTTGCCCATGACCAGCGGACGGATGCCGAGCGGGTCGCGGCAGGCGATCAGTCCGTCTTCGGTCAGCACGACCAGCGAGTAGGCGCCTTCGACCTGCTTCAGCGCGTCCGTCAGGCGATCGAGCGTCGTCGTGCAGTCGGACGTCGCGACGAGATGGATGATCACCTCGGTGTCGCTGGTCGACTGGAAGATCGAGCCGCGGCGGTTGAGCGTGCGGCGCAGCTTCATCGCGTTGGAGAGGTTGCCGTTCTGCGCGAGGGCGAAACCGCCCTCGGCCAGCTCGGCGAACAGCGGCTGGACGTTGCGCAGGCCGGGCCCGCCCGCCGTCGAATAGCGGACATGGCCGATCGCGGTCCGTCCGGCGAGCGTGCGCATCACCTCGTCGCGGTCAAAATTGCCGGCGACGTGGCCCATCGCGCGGTGCGAATGGAAATACTGGCCGTCGAAGCTGGTGATGCCCGCGCCCTCCTGGCCGCGGTGCTGGAGCGCGTGAAGACCGAGCGCAACGAAGCTCGCCGCGTTGTCGGCACCCCAAATGCCGAAAATGCCGCACTCTTCCTTGAGCTTGTCGTCGTCGAAGGGGTTGGTCGTCAGCATGTCCATGGTTGCCCCAATTGCGTGCGCGGCCGTCTGTCGCCCGCCATATAGTTTGCGGGCGCGCCTTTGTCGCCCCCAGCCTGAATAATGCGTGAAATTTTAACGGCTTAGCGCTCTTACGCCTTGAAAAGGTTCGGATATCGCGACTTCAGCGCCGCCACCTTCGGGCGGTCATTGACGACGATATACGGGTAGAAGGGGTGCTTCCGGGCGAAGTCCTGGTGGTAGGCTTCGGCGGGGAAGAAGTCGCCGCTCTCGATCTTCGTCGCGATCGGCTTCTTGTAGGCATGGGCAGAAGTCAGGCTGGCGATGAACGCCCGCGCCGCACGAGCCTGCCCCGCGCTTTGCGGGAAAATGGCCGAACGATAGCTCGGGCCGGTGTCGGGTCCCTGGCGGTTTACCTGCGTCGGGTCGTGCGCGACCGTGAAGAAGATCTTAAGCAGCTGGCCGTAGCTGACCTGCTTCGGGTCGTACGTAATCTTCACCGCCTCGGCATGGCCGGTACGCTCCGAGCTGACCGCGTCGTAGGTGGCGTCGCCCGCGCTGCCGCCGGCGAAGCCCGAGACGACGTCGCTCACGCCCTTCACATGCTCGAACACCGTCTCCATGCCCCAGAAGCAGCCGCCGGCGAGAACCGCGGTGTCGGCGTGGGCTGGTGCAGCCGAAACCAACAGGACTGATGCAAGCGCCAGGCACAGGTTACGCATTTCTCGTTCTCCTCACGCCAGCATCTACGGATCGCGCTGAACGGCGGATGCACGCGCTGGACGCCCCAACGCGGGGGACATAGGAAGGCTTTCGCTGGAGGGAAGAGCATGCCGACCTACGCCGCGCCCGTGAAGGACACGCGCTTCATTCTTGAAAGCGTGCTCGACATCGGCCGCTATTCCAACCTGCCGGGCTTCGCCAATGCCACGCCCGACGTCGTCGAGGCGATCCTCGAGGAAGCCGGCCGCTTCGCCGCCGAGGTGTTGCAGCCGCTAAACCGCGTCGGCGACGAGGCAGGATGCAAGCGCGCCGCGGACGGGTCGGTCACCGCGCCGCCGGGCTTCAAGGACGCCTACTGGCAATTCTGCGAGGCGGGCTGGCCGACGCTGACAGCGCCCGAGGAATTCGGCGGGCAGGGACTGCCTCAGGTCGTCGGGTCGGCCGTGTCGGAGTACATTCTCTCCGCGAACCACGCGTTCGAGATGTACCAGGGCCTGACTTCGGGTGCGATCGCCGCGCTGATGCTGAAGGCCTCGGACGAGCTCAAGCAGACCTACGTCCCGAAGATGGTGACCGGCCGCTGGACCGGGACGATGAACCTCACCGAGCCGCATTGCGGCACCGATCTCGGCTTGCTCAAGACCCGCGCCGAGCCGCAGGCCGATGGCAGCTATGCAATCACCGGCACCAAGATCTTCATCTCGTCGGGCGAGCACGACCTTTCCGAGAACATCATCCACCTCGTGCTGGCGAAGATCAGCGGCGCCCCGGATACGGTCAAAGGCATTTCGCTGTTCGTGGTGCCGAAGTTCCTCGTGAACGACGATGGCTCGCTCGGCGAGCGCAATTCACTGTCGTGCGGCGCGCTCGAGAAGAAAATGGGCATCCACGGCAACGCGACCTGCGTCATGAACTATGACGGCGCGAAGGGCTGGCTGGTCGGCGAGCGCGAGAAAGGCCTCCAAGCCATGTTCATCATGATGAACGCCGCGCGGCTCGGCGTCGGCCTGCAGGGCCTCGCACAGGGCGAGGTCGCCTATCAGAATGCCGCCGCCTACGCGAAGGAGCGCCGCCAAAGCCGCGCGCTCAACCCCGATGAGCGAGACCCGAACGCGAAGGCGGATCCGATCATCGTCCATCCCGACGTCCGGCGAATGCTGATGCAGGCGCGGGCGTGGAACGAGGCGGGCCGCGCGCTCGTCCTGTGGGGTGCGCTCCAGGTCGACCTCATTCGCCGCTCGCCCGACGAGGCCGAGCGGCAGACGGCTGACGACCTGCTCGGGCTGCTGACCCCGGTGATCAAGGGCTATCTGACCGACAAGGGGTTCGAGGCCGCGGTGCTGGCCCAGCAGGTGCTCGGCGGACATGGCTACATCCGCGAGCATGGCATCGAACAGTTCGTGCGCGACGCGCGCATCACCCAGATCTACGAGGGCACCAACGGCATCCAGGCGATGGACCTGGTCGGCCGCAAGCTGCCGCGCGAGAACGGCCGGGCGGTCCGCGCCTTTTTCGAGCTCGTTGGGACCGACATTAAAGACGCGATGGCGAGCGGAGATCCCGCGGGCGTCGCCGCGGCGCTGCAACCCGCGCTCGCCGACCTCCAGGCCGCGACCGTGTGGCTTGCGCATCACGCGATGGGCGACCCCGACAATGCCGGCGCCGGCGCTTATGCCTACATGGAGCTGATGGGCTTGGTCGCGCTCGGATGGATGTGGCTCAAGCTCGCCGCCGCCTCCTCGCGCGCGCTCGCCGACGGGACCGACGACCGCGCCTTCCACGAGGCAAAGCTCATTACCGCGCGTTTCTATGCCGAGCGCGAGCTGCCTGGATCGACCGCGCTGCGGCGCAAGATCGAAGCCGGGGCGGAAGCCTTGATGAAATTGCCGGTCGAGGCGTTTTAGGCTCGCGCCAAGCCTTCGCACCCGCAACATTTAGCTCTCGTTCACTCTGTCACGACGAATCGAGCGTCTGTGACGATGAAACTCGCCACAGGCACCGCAGCCCACGCGTTGTGACGGTCAGAAGGCTCCATTTCATTTGAAAGGAGACGAGCCATGAAACTGATGACCAAAATGATGGCCGGAGGCGTGGGCCTTGCGGCGATCGCGGCTGCGGCTCCTGCCGCCGCCCAATACTATCCGTACGGCTATGCGAACCCGTACGCTTACTCCAATCCCTACGGCAGCTATGGCGCTTATGGCACCAGCTCGACCGTGGCGACGCAGCAGTGCACCGCCGCCGTTCAGAGCCGGCTCTATAACCGCACCAGCCTCGGCAGCATTCTCGGTTCGCTGATCGGCATCCCGACGAATAGCTACGGGCGGGTTGTGAGCATCACGCAGGCCTATCCGCGCAGTGGTGGCGGCTTCACCATTCGTGGCCTCGCGACCAGCGGCCGCATGGCCTATAACGGCTACGGCCCGTACGGCGTCGGCGCCTATGGCTCGCTCGCCTACGGCTATGCGCAGCCGGCCGACCTGTCGTTCAAGTGCAACGTCGACTATCGCGGCTATGTCCGTGACGTCGACATCAACCGCCGTTAACAAGCTACGGTTGAGCGATAAAGAGAGAGCGCCGGGTTCGCCCGGCGCTCTTTTTTTGTGCCCTCGTCCAGGCAGTTGGAAAATAAGGCATTTCAGTCGGGGTTCAGTTCGCGGCCCTAATGCGTGTAACAAAGGCGCGCCCACGAGCGTTGGGCCGCAGACGTTCCGGAGACGACCATCGGCATGACCAAGCGTTTGAAGTTGCTCACCGGCGCCGCGATCGCCGCCGCGCCAATCGCCGCTGTCCCATTGTTGCTGACCCCGACGCCCGCGCTTGCCGCCCGGCACGGGGATTCGACCAGCGCCGAGGTCGCGAGCTTCTACCGCGCGCGCGGCGGGGCGCCTTTGTGGTTCTCTCCCAGGTCCGGCAATGCCGCGCAGCAGCTGCTGACCCTGCTCAGCACGGCTCGCGCCGACAACCTCAATCCCAACCGCTACAATGTGAAGGGCGTCGCGCGCGCGATCCAGGCGGCGCAGCGCGGCGATGTCGGCCGCTCCGAGCAAGTGCTGAGCCAGGCGTTCGTCGCCTTCGCGCGCGATGTGCGGCACGATCCGGGCGGCGTGATCTACGTCGATACCGAGCTCAAGCCGACGCCGCCGTCGGCCGCAGCGCTGCTAGGCCAGGCGGCCGCCGCGCCGAACCTCGCCGATTATGTCGAGAACGAGGGCTGGATGAGCCCGATCTACGGCAAGCTCCGCCTTGCGCTCGCCAGCCGGCTCTACCGCAGCGAGCGCGAGCGCCAGCTACTGGCGCTGAACCTCGAGCGCGCGCGGGCGCTACCGGCGGGCAACGGTCGCTACGTGATCGTCAACGCGCCCGCGGCGCGGCTCTACATGTATGAAAATGGGCAGGTCGTGGATTCGATGCGGGTGGTCGCCGGCCGTCCCGACCCGATCGCGCAGACCCCGATGATGAACGCGTTCATCCGCTACGTCGCGCTCAACCCTTACTGGAACTCGCCCGCGGACATCACCGCGAAGAAGCTTGCGCCGACCATCCTCAAGGAGGGGCGGGCCTATTTCACCAAGCGGGGTTATGAGCTTCTGTCAGATTGGGGCGACCATCCGCGAATCCTCGACCCCATGTCGATCGACTGGCGGGCGGTGCAGGCCGGGCGAATCCAGGCTCGCCTGCGGCAGAAGCCGGGGCCGGCGAACTCGATGGGCAAGATGAAGTTCATGTTCCCCAACTCGCAAGGGATCTGGCTTCACGACACGCCGGAGCAGGAGAAGATCGACGAAGCGGCGCGCCTGCAGAGCAACGGCTGCGTCCGGCTCGAGGCCGCACCCCGCCTGCTCAACTGGCTGTTCAACGGCCGCCCCCCCAAGGCGAAGGGCGCGAAGCCCGAGCAGAAGGTCACCCTGCCTCAGCTGGTCCCGATCTATCTCACCTATCTGACGGCGGTGCCGAGCGGCACGTCGATCGTTTATTTCGACGATTTCTACGGCAAGGATCGCGCTCGGCTAAGCCGCATGGCCAGTCTCTGACGGCCTAGCGGCCGGCCTCGCGCCGGTCGAGGTAGCCGGGGCGCAGCATCCCTGTGTCGTTGGGCTTCTCGCGCTTGGGCGCGAGCCGGCCGAGGTCGAACTGCTCGCCGAACTGGACTCCGAACTTGCCGGCCTGCGCCCAGCGCACCGCGCCGGTCACCGGGCCTACCCCGACGATGTCGATGACGATAGCCATTCCGGGCGCGACCGACGCCGGGCACTCGACTTGCGCGCCCATCGAGGAGATGTTGCGCAGCTTCACTTCCATCGTCTCGCCGTCGATGCAGGTGATCGCGCGGCGCATCAGCCGATGGCGCGGTTCGCGGATGCACTGGTAGCCGTCGGCCTCGACACGCACGCTGTTGGCAAGCTCGCGCGCGGTCGGCCCCTCGGCGGGCCGCCCGAAGATATAGCCCTGGACCATGCTCACGCCGAGCTCGCGGATCAGCTGCAGGTCGTCGTGGGTCTCGACGCCCTCTGCGCAGGTATCCATGCCCAGCGTCTCGGCAAGGGTGACGATGGCGCGGATGATCGCGGCGTTGCGATTGGTCGCGATGTTCGACGCGGCGCCGCGAACGAAGCTCTGGTCGATCTTGATCTTGTCGAACGGCGCCTTCTTCAAATAGCCGAGCGACGAATAGCCGGTGCCGAAGTCGTCGAGCGCGAGGCGCACGCCGAGGCCCTTCAGCCGAGCGAAGGTCTCGTCGGTGGTGTCGCCTTCGGCGAGGAACACGCCCTCGGTGATCTCGAGCTCGAGGCGGCCGGCGCGAACCCCGGTCTCCTTGAGGTGATTCGATACCGCGGCGACGATGCCCGGATCGTTGAACTGGACCGGCGAGAGGTTGACCGCGACGCGCACGTGATCGGGCCAGTTCGCGGCCTCCTCGAGCGCGGTCCGCAGAACCCAGTCGCCGATCTTGCCGATCAGGCCGGCCTCTTCGGCGAGCGGGATGAACTTGGCGGGTGAGATGGCGCCGCGGGCCGGGTGCTGCCAGCGCACGAGGGACTCGAAGCCCGAAATGTCCTCGCCGGCGGCGTGCACGATCGGCTGGTAGTGCACCGACAGCTCGCCGCGCTCGATGGCCTGCCTCAGGTCGTTCTCGAGCAACTGGCGCTCGGCCGCCTCGCTGTGCATCGACGGCTCATAGAAGCAATGCTTGCCGCGCCCGGCCGCCTTGGCCGCGTAGAGCGCGAGGTCGGCGTTGCGCACCAGCGCGTCGGCCGCAGCGCGCCCCGGGTCGCCGATCGCGATTCCGACCGATGCGCCGATCGTCACCTTGTGCCCTTCGATCGTGTACGGCCGCGAGACCTGGTCGATGAGCGTCCGCGCGAGCGATTCCAGCAGGCCGATCGCGACTGTTCCCGGGAGCACTGCCTGAAACTCGTCGCCGCCGAGGCGCCCGACCTGGCCGTGGTTGCCCATCACCGACTTCAGCCGTTCGGCGACCTCGCGCAGCAGCGCGTCGCCGATCGGGTGACCGAGCGTGTCGTTGACGTTCTTGAAGCGGTCGAGATCGATCATGAACAGCGCGCAGCCCTTCTGCCGGTGCGCGGAGTTGCGCAGCGCCTCCTCGAGCGTCTGCCGCATCATCGCCCGGTTGGGCAGGCCGGTCAGCGAGTCGAACCGGGCCAGCCGCGAGATCTCCTGCTCCGAGCGGCGCTGCTCGGTGAGGTCGGTGCCGATGCCGCGAAATCCGAGGAAGCGGCCGAGGTCGTCGAAGATCGGGTTGCCCGACAGCGACCAATGGACGTCCTGCTCGCTCGCCGGGCGCACGACCACGTCGGAGAAGGGGAAACGCGCGGAGAGGTGAAAGCCGAGCGTCTTGCGTTCCTCGATCGAATCCGCGGTGTGGCTCTCGACCGACAGCAAGTCGGTGAACTGGCGCCCGAGCAGCTCTTCCGGCTCGCACTGGAAATCATCGGCGAGCTGTTTCGAGACGTATGACAGGGTGCCGAAGGAATCGGTTTCCCAGAACCAGCCGCGCCCGCTGTTCTCGAACTCGTCGACGAAGTGCAGCGACTTGCGCGCCTGCGCCTCGAGCTTGAGCCGGATGCGCCCGGTGGCGATGATCTTGCGCGTCCCGGCGATGCTGTAGGCGACGAGCATCAGCGACAGGATGGCGACGCCCGACGGGATCAGCGGAGAATTCGCGAGCACCACGGCCGCGAAGGTCGCGACCACGGCGTTGACAAGCGCCAGGGGCGGCGAACTGATCGAGACGATCGTGCCCATTGAGATGCCGGCGCAGAGAATGATCTGAGCGGCCGAGATCGGGGTGACGAAGGCGTCGTCCTCCACCGTCTGCCCGAACCAGGTCCACAGCAGGCCGGACACGGCGATGTACACGCAGAGCGATCGGACGACGACGTGCGACGGGAAGTTGAACCGGTGCCGGGTCAGGAGCGCAGCCATCGCGACTCCGTCCAAGAGGATGACCAGCCCCGACGGAATCAGCGGATTGTCGAGACAGGCGCAGAATTCGAGTTTGCGCGACAGCACGACATAAGCGGCGGTGATCAGCAGGTGGGTCGCGCCGAGCAGGACGGCGATCAGGTCCAGCCCCGCGACCCGCCAGTCGGCGAGCGAGCGCTCGTCGCTGCTTTCGGGATGGCGCAGGTCGAAGCGCATCGCCTCGGACACCGAAGTGCGCGCCCGAATGGCGTCGTTGCTTTCGACGGTATTGGCGAATCGCGACCTACGCATTGGACCCCGCTCGGTCCCATCCGCGCACGCGGACGGGCTGTTCCACGCGCGTACAGGTACCGCGCGCGAGTTAACGCGAGGTCAAACGAGCAGGGTTAGCAGCGGCTTAAGCCTGTTCGGGCAGGAAGTCCGGAACCGACAGGTAACGCTCGCCCGTGTCATAGTTGAAGGTCAGGATTCGGGGCTTGTCGCCGAGTTCGGGCAGCTTTTGCGCCACCGCCGCCAGCGCCGCGCCCGACGAGATGCCGATGAGGATCCCTTCCTCGCGCGCCGCGCGGCGGGCCATTTCCTTTGCTTCGCCGGCGTCGACGTCGATCACTCCGTCGAGCGCGTCGCGGTTGAGGATGCTCGGGATGAAATTGGCGCCGAGGCCCTGGATCGGATGCGGGCCCGCGCGGCCTTCCGTGAGCAGCGGGGCAAGCGCCGGCTCGACCGCAAACACCTTCAGGTTCGGCCAAGCCGGTTTCAGGACCTCCGCGCAGCCGGTGATGTGCCCGCCGGTACCGACACCGGTGATGATCGCGTCGATCGGCGTGTCGGCGAAATCTCGGAGGATCTCCTGCGCGGTCGTGCGCCGGTGAACCTCGACGTTCGCCGGATTGTCGAACTGCTGCGGCATCCAGCTTCCGGGAGTCTGCTCGACCAGCTCTCGTGCGCGTTCGACCGCGCCGGACATGCCCTTCGCGCGGTCCGTGAGGTCGAAGGTCGCGCCATAGGCGAGCATCAGCCGCCGCCGCTCGATGCTCATGCTGTCGGGCATGACCAGGATCAGCTTGTAGCCCTTGACCGCCGCGACCATGGCGAGGCCGATTCCGGTATTGCCCGAGGTCGGCTCGATGATCGTGCCGCCGGGCTTGAGCTTCCCTGAGCGCTCGGCGTCCTCGATCATCGCCAGCGCGATGCGGTCCTTGATCGACCCGCCGGGATTGGCGCGTTCCGACTTCATCCACACTTCGGCACGGTCGCCGAACAGGCGGTTGATGCGGATGTGCGGGGTATTGCCGATGGTATCGAGGATGGTCGCGGCTTTCATGGGCCTTAGGTCTCCTCCAAGGGGGCTGCGGGCAAATCGGGTGCGTCGAAGCTTTTTGCAAGGCGCAACTCGGGGAACCACCAGCCCCATGCGATGACCACCAGGATCGCGCCGACGCCGCCGGCGATGACCGAGGCGACCGGGCCGATCAGTGCGCCGAGGAAGCCGGATTCGGCTTCGCCGAGCTCGTTCGATGCGGAAATGAACAGCGATGAGACCGCGCCGACCCGCCCGCGCATCGCGTCGGGCGTGTAGAGCTGGATCAGCGACTGGCGGACATAGACCGAGAACATGTCGGCCGCTCCGAGCAGCGCGAGGCAGGCGAGCGACAGCGGCATCCAGCGCGAAACCCCGAAGACGATGGTCGCCGCGCCGAACACGCCGACCGCCGCCAGCATTTTCATGCCCACATTGTGCTTCAGCGGCCGCACCGAGAAGAATGCCGCGGTCAGCGTGGCGCCGACCGCCGGGGCGGCGCGGAGGTGTCCGAGGCCCTCGGGCCCGGCGTGAAGCACGTCTCGAGCGAAGACCGGCAGCATCGCCGTGGCGCCGCCGAGCAGGACCGCGAACAGGTCGAGGCTGATCGCGCCGAGCACCAGCTTGTTGTGCCGGACGTAGCGAAGGCCCTCGACCATCTGCGCCCACGGGCTAGGCCCGCGCGCGATCTCCGGCCGCTCGACGGGACGGATCGCGATGAGCCCGGCGAGGGAGATGGCGAACAGCAGGGCGCTCGCCGCGTAGGGCGCATAGGGTGCCGCCGCGTAGAGATAGCCGCCGAGCGCGGGGCCCAGGATTGCGCCGGTCTGCCAGGCGATCGAAGAGAGCGCGATCGCGCGCGGCAATATCTCCCGGGGCACCAGGTTCGGCGCGAGAGCGCCCAGCGCCGGGCCGGCGAAGGCACGCGCGACGCCAAGGAGCGCGGCCACGGCATAGAGCACGAGGAGGGTGGTGGCGTGGGTCCAGGCGAAGGCCGCGAGCGCCACCGCGCAGCCGAGCTCGAGCGCGACCGAGGCCCGCGCGATCCACCTCCGGTCGACGCGGTCGGCGGTCCAGCCGGTGATCAGCGTCAGCAGGAACAGGGGCACGAACTGGACGACACCGATGATGCCTAGGCGCAGCGCCGCTTCCTTGAGGCCCATCGTCTCGCGGGCGATGTCATAGACCTGCCAGCCGATGACAATGACCATCGCCATCTGGCCGATCGTCGCGGTCAGGCGAGCCAGCCAGAAGTAACGGAACGAGGGGATGCGCAGCGGTTCGGGAAGGAGGCTCACCCGCGGCGACTAGCTTCCGCTCCGCCGGGCGGCAACTCGCCGAGGCCCAGGCGCTTGATCAGCCAGGGCATGGTCAGCCCCTGGACCAGGATCGAGAAAGCGACGACGACGAAGGCGGTGACGATGATCGCCGTCCGCTCGGGCACGGTTGGGGGCACGGCGAGCGCCAGCGCCAGGGCGAGCGCGCCCCTGAGGCCGCCCCAGAACAAGGTATGCTGGTAGCTCGCCGGAAGTTTCCAGCGCGAGCTGCTGAACAACACCGCAAGCGGATAAATCGAGACTGCCCGGCCGAGGAGCACCAAGGCGACCGCGATCGCGCCCACCGAACCCAGTTGGCGGAGCGGCAGGCTGGCCGAATTCAATCCGATCAGGATGAAGACCAGGCTGTTGGCGAGGAAGGCGAAATATTCCCACGCATTTTGGGCGCGGGTCTTGCCTTCCTCGGACAGCGCGGCACCCCAGCCGAGATTGCCGACGACGAGCCCGGCGGCGAGCGCGCTGATGATGCCGGACGCGTGGAGCTCTTCGGCGATCAGGAACGAGCCATAGGCGGCGATGGTCGTCAGGGTGATCTCGACTAGTGGGTCGTCGGTGCGGCCGACGATGAGCAAGACGGCACCGCTGACGACGAGGCCGACGGCGACGCCGCCGCCCAGAGTCCACAGGAACTGGGGGACGACGCTCGTGGTGCTCGCCGAGCCTCCCGCGGCGATCGCGGCAAGGACCGCGAACCCGACTGCGGCGACGCCGTCGTTGAGCAGGCTTTCGGATTCGACGATCATCGACACCCGCGGGCCAGCCTTCATCTCGCGGAACGCCGCGATCACCGACACCGGGTCCGTCGCCGCGATCAGAACGCCGAACAGCGCGGCCCCGATCCAGCTCCAGCCCGCGGCATAATGCATGCCCGCGGCGACGATGGACGCGGCGATCGCGACGCCGGCGAAGGCCAGCGTCAGGGTCAGCGGAAGCTCCGCCCTGAACCGCTTCCATTCGAGTTGCAGCGCCGCTTCGAACACCAGCGGCGGAAGGAGGACGTTGAAAATCAGCGCGCGCGACAGCGGCAGGTCCGGAGAATTGGGCAGCAATGCGATCCCGAAGCCGGCGACGACCAGCCCGACGATGTACGGCAGCCCGAGCCGGCGCGAAAGCATCGCGATGAGGCATGCTGCAAGAAGCAGGACGCCGATCGGGGCAAGCGAAGCGCCGGTCATCCCCGGCGCATATCAGCCCGAATCACCGCCGTCTGCCGAAAGCATCCTTGCTGCGCTCCCGCCGTCATTCTACCGCACGGCGCTTCGCGAAGGAGGAGAGGAACGAATGCGCAAGCTCCTGACGGCATCGGCGATGGCGCTGGCCTTGCTTGCGACCGGATGTCGCGTCTCCAACGCTCCTGAAGGAGGCAATGCCGCCGGCGCGGCGCAGTCCAGGGACTGGCCGTCTTTTGTCAACGATTTCATCGAGGCGAGCTTCCGCGCCAATCCCGGCTTCGCGGTTTCCCAGGGCCGCCACGAATTCGACGGGCAGATCGCCGACCTGTCGCCGTCCGCGATCCAGAGCCAGGTAGAGCGCCTCAAGAAATCCATCGCCGACGCCCAGGCCTTCGACAATCTCAACGACGAGCAGCGCTACCAGCGCGATTATCTCGTCGCGGTTGCCAAGGGCCAGCTGTTCTGGATCGATCCGACCGGCGCCGATCAGTTGCACCACAACCCGGCCGCATACCTCGGCTATGTCGATCCCTCCGTCTACGTGACCGTGCCTTATGCGCCTAAGGAGCAGCGGCTGAACGCGTACACCAGGTTTCTGCAGAACGTACCGCGCGCCCTCGAGCAGATGCGCGCCAACATCCAGACGCCGATGGCGACGAGCTTCGTCGATTACGGGAAGAACGCCTTCTCCGGCTTCGTCGAATATTATCCGGGCGATGGAATGGCGGCGTGGAAGGGTGTTGGCACGCCGCAGGACCAGCAAGCGCTGAAGGCCGCGACCGACAATGCGGTCAAGGCCATGCAGACGACGGTGCAATGGGTCGAAAGCCAGCGCGCCGCCTCCAAGCCCAACTTCGCGCTTGGCAAGGCCAAGTTCCAACGGATGCTGGCCGACACCGAAATGGTGACGACGCCGGTCGACGAGCTGGAGCGGATCGGCCACGCCGATCTCGCCGCGAACCAAAAGCTGCTCGGTGAAGCCTGCTCGCGCTACGCGCCGGGTCAGACCATCGCCGATTGCATGCTTAAAATGAACGCCGACAAGCCCGTCGGCGGTCCGGTCGCGGAAGCGCGGCGGCAGCTCCCGGCGCTGAAGCAGTTCATAATCGATCACGACATCGTGACGATCCCGGGACCGGAAGAAGCCAAGGTCGAGGAATCGCCGCCCTACAACCGGCAGAACTCGGCCTACATCAACATTCCCGGACCGTATGAGAAGGGGCTTCCGTCGGTCTATTACATCTCCCCGCCCGACCCGAGCTGGACGAAGGCCGTCCAGGACGCCTTCATTCCCGGCAAGGACGATCTGCTCTACACCTCGGTTCACGAGGTGTGGCCGGGCCACTTCCTCAATTTCCTTCACGCCAACCGATCGAAGGACATGTTCGGCCGCGTCTTCGTCGGTTACGCCTTCGCGGAAGGGTGGGCGCATTACGCCGAGGAAATGATGCGCGTCTCCGGGCTTCGCGCGGGCGACGATGAGGCGCTGATCGGCCAGCTCTCCAACGCGCTGCTGCGCGATTGCCGCTTTCTCTCGGCAATCGGTATGCATACCGGGTCGATGACGCAAGCGCAGAGCTTCGATCTGTTCCGCAGCCAGTGCTACCAGGACGAAGGCAACGCCAGGCAGCAGTCGGCTCGGGGCACGTACGATCCGGCATACCTCAACTACACAATGGGCAAGCTGATGATCCGCAAGCTCCGCGACGACTGGGCCGCGAGCCGCGGCGGTCAGAAAGCGTGGAAAGCCTTTCACGACCAGTTCCTGAGCTACGGCGGGCCGCCGATCCCCCTCGTCCGGCAGCAGATGATGCGTGGCAAGGCCGAGGCAGTGTTTTAGGTCTTCACGTTCGCTTTTTGTTCACGTAAACTGAGAGGCATGGCGAAGGTCAAAGCGCGCTACGTCTGCCAATCGTGCGGTTCGGTCTCGCACCGCTGGCAGGGCCAATGCGCGGACTGCGCCGAATGGAACTCGCTGGTCCAGGAATCGGCCGAGGTGTCGAGCATCTTCACGGCCAGGCACAACCTCCAGGGGGGCGGCCGCCTGATCCCGCTGATCGGGCTCGAAACGCCCGCGGCGCTGCCCGACCGCCTGCCGAGCGGAATCGCCGAGTTCGACCGCGCGATCGGCGGCGGGATCGTCGCCGGCTCGGCGATGCTGGTCGGGGGCGATCCGGGCATCGGCAAGTCGACGCTTTTGCTCCAGGTCGCGGCGCGGCTGGCGAGCGCAGGCAAAAGTGTCGTCTATGTCTCGGGCGAGGAATCCGCCGAGCAGGTGCGGCTGCGCGCGGTCCGCCTTGGCCTCGGCGGAGCGCCGGTGCGCCTCGCGGCGGCGACGTCGGTGCGCGATATCCTGACGACGGTAGGCGAGGCCGAGCCGCCCGCTTTGCTCGTTATCGATTCGATCCAGACCATGCATTCGGACCTGATGGAGGGTGCGCCGGGCACGGTCAGCCAGGTCCGCGCCTCGGCGCAGGAGCTGGTCCGCTTTGCGAAGGAGCAGGGTACCGCGGTCGTGCTCGTCGGCCACGTCACCAAGGATGGCACGATCGCCGGCCCCCGCGTGCTCGAGCATATGGTCGACACGGTGCTGAGCTTCGAGGGTGAGCGCAGCCACCAGTATCGCATCCTTCGCGCGTGCAAGAACCGCTTCGGCGGCACCGACGAGATCGGCGTGTTCGCGATGGAAGGGCAGGGGCTGACCGAAGTGCCCAATCCGTCGGCGCTATTCCTGACCCACCGCGGCGAGCCGGTCAGCGGCACCAGCGTCTTCCCGGCGATCGAGGGGTCGCGCCCGGTGCTGGTCGAAATCCAGGCCCTGGTCGTGCGCCTGGCGACGGGCGCGACGCCGCGACGTGCCGCGGTCGGCTGGGACAGCGGGCGGCTGGCGATGATCCTTGCCGTGCTCGAGGCGCGGTGCGGGATCAGCTTTGCCACCGCCGAAGTTTATCTGAATGTCGCCGGCGGCTATCGCCTGAGCGATCCGGCAGCCGATCTCGCGGTCGCCGCGGCGCTGGTCTCGGCGCTGTCGGAACGTCCAGTGCCACAGGAAGCGGTGGTGCTCGGCGAAATTGCACTGTCGGGCGAGATCCGCCCCGTCGCCCATGCCGGGCTGCGAATGAAGGAATCGGCCAAGCTCGGCTTCGAGACAGGTTGGGTGCCCAAGGGGACCAAGGGCGTCGAGGACCTGCGCGTCGCGGAGTTCACCAACCTGCGCCAGCTGGTCGACCAGATCCTCGGGCGATGATCCGCGACGCTGAGACTCGCGATTATTCGGCCGTCGCGGAGCTGATGAGAGATTTTATCCGCTGGCATCGCGAACGGCATGCATCCGACTTGGCCATGATCGACGGTTATTTCGATGCCGAGGCTTACGAGGCCGAGCTTCGCGGCCTTCCGGGCGATTATGCGTCCCCCGATGGAGCGCTGTTGGTCGCCGAAAGCGGCGGTGGCATCGCCGGCTGCGTGGCGTTGAAACGCCTCGATGGGCGAACCTGCGAGATGAAGCGCCTGTTTGTCGACTCCCGCCACCACGGCGAAGGGATCGGCAAGGCTTTGGCGCAGGCGATCGTCCAGCGCGCCAAGGATCTCGGTTATTCCAGGATGATGCTCGACACCGGGCCGAAGCAGCTCGAAGCGCAGACCTTGTACCGCAAGCTCGGCTTCCGCGACGCCGAGGCTTATTACGAGATGTCGGTGGAGCTGCGGGATTGGCTCGTGTTCATGGAGCTCGACCTCACGGACTGAGCCGCGACTCGCCACTTCGCCCCTAATCGCGGCACTCTCGCCCCTTCGCCCCAAAGCGATTCCGGCGCCGCGCCGGTCATCGCAGCTTCGGGTTCATGATCCGCATGTCCCCGGCATGCGCGGTCGCGATCGCGGCTGCGCTCGTTTCAAGCGCCGCGCGCGCCCAGAGCCGCGCCGACGAGAACGCCGTGACGCAGGCAGAGGACGCGTTCGGCTTCAGCGTCGGACGCGAGAGCCTTGGCATCTACGACGCCGACAATGCCCGCGGCTTCTCGCCGAGCGCAGCCGGCAACCTGCGCATCGACGGCCTCTACTTCGCCCCGGTGGCCGGCCTGCCCGGGCTGCTTGTGGAATCGCAGTCGATCAAGGTCGGGCTGTCGGCCCAGGGCTATCCGTTCGCTGCGCCGAGCGGAATCGTCGACATGAGCCTCAGGCGGCCGGACGACACCCCCGGCGCCTCGCTCATCGTCAGCGGCGACAGCTACGGCACGGTCAGCGGCGAAATGAGCGGCTCGCTGCTGCTGGCATCCGGCCTGTCGCTCGGTGTCGGGCTAAACGGCGGGCGCACGCATTTCGCCGACGGCACGCGCAACTGGTACCACACCGAGACGCTGGTCGGGCGCTGGCGGCCGGCGCGCGGGGTCGAGATCGTTCCGTTCTGGAGCGCGTTCACCGACGTGGACGACAACAGCTCGCCGGTCTACGTCCCGGCCGGGCCGTTCCTGCCGCCGGTGCCTCGCGCCGGTCATTTCGTCGGCCCGTCATGGAACGGGATCAACCGCACGCACTTCAATTATGGGGCGTTGACGACGATCGGCCTGTTCGACGGCTGGCAGCTGCGTGGCGGACTGTTCCGCTCGATCCGCCATCTGCGCAACGGCTACACCTATCTGTTCGACGAGATTGACCCAAGCGGGGTCGGGCGCCGCACCATGTTCGTCAATCCGCCGGCGAACAATCGCGGCGTCAGCGGCGAAATGCGCCTGACCCGTACGCTGACCGAAGGTCCGCGGCTGCACACCATCCATCTCAGCCTGCGCGGCCGCAAGACGAGCCGCGAATATGGCGGCGAGGATGAAGTGGATCTCGGCATTGGCTCGATCTTCGAGGACTTCGACACGCCGCGGCCATCGTTCGAGTTCGGCGAACAGTCTCACGACCGGCTGCGCCAGTGGATCTATGGCGTCGCTTATGATGGGCGCTGGCGCGGCCTCGGCGAATTGAGCTTCGGAATTTCGAAGACGGCCTACCGCAAGACCAGCGAGACGCCGGAGCTCAGGCGCGTCTCCCGCGCGTCGCCGCTGCTTTACAACGGGACCCTGACGCTCCTCCCGCTGCGCGGAGTCGCGGTTTACGGCGGCTATTCGCGTGGCTTCGAGGAGAATGGCGCGCCGCCGAGCAATGCGGTCAACCGCAACGATGCGCTGCCGGCGATCCTGACGCGCCAGGTCGACGGCGGCGTGCGCGTCGACATCAACCCTCGGCTCAAGGTCGTGGCCGGCCTTTTCGACCTCAGCCGGCCCTATTTCGGCTTCGACCGGGACAATCGCTATGTCCAGATCGGGACGACGCGCAGCCGCGGCGCCGAATTCTCACTGTCGGGCAATCTCACCGACCGCCTGACGCTTGTCGCCGGTGGCGTGCTGCTGTCGCCGCGGGTCGAAGCCGACCCGAGCGCGTCGGGCGACATCGGCAAGCGCCCGGTCGGAATCCCGAGCCACATCTTCAGCCTCAACGCCAATTGGGACGCGGCGCCCTTGCTCCCCGGCCTGTCGTTCGACGCGGCCTTGGCGCACAACGGCCGTACGCCGGCGACGACCGACAACACGGTCGAGCTGCCGGCGCGGGCGCAGCTCGACCTTGGCACGCGCTACCGCTTCTCCGTCGGCAAGACCCGGGCGACCGCGCGGTTTCAGCTCGCCAACGTCTTCAACCAGCGCGGCTTCTCCGTCGGCGGCCCGGGTGCGTATTTCCCGATCGGCGCCCGGTCGGCGTCGGCCTACGTCACTTTCGACCTGTGAGTGGGTGGCCACCTACGGGCCGACCACCGTCCACAACAGCCAGCAGGCGAGCAGGAAGCCGGCGATCAGCGCGACCGCGGTGAACGCCTCGCGCGGCGTGACGCCGAGCTCGGTCCGGTGATCGTCCATGAAGGCGTCGAGCTTGGGCCGCAGGTTGTCGTTGGCCGAGAGCAGGCCGATGTCGAGGTGCCGCGCGGTCTGCAGGAACGTCAGCACTTCGCGCCGGTCGGCATCCGACAGTTGCGGATAATGGCCGAGCAGCTCGGCGGTTCTGGCGCGTGAAGCGCGGACGGCGCGCACTTCCTCACGGCGGTGCTCGGAGGTCCTCATTGGAACGCTCCCTGCAGCGCGGCAGGCTCGACGCGAGGCCGGCTTTGGCGCGCCTCGCGCAATGCCCGGCTGGCAACGCGCTTCAACTGGCGCTCGATGGCGCGGGCGCGGGGGAACAGCCGGCCGTCCAGCTCGGCAAAATCGTCCACCGAGGTGAAGAACATGAAGCCCCCGGGGACGCGCACGGCGATGCCGACGGTGCGGCGATCGAACTCGACCGAAAAACGTTGTGTTGACACGACAATGATCTCCCGAGCGCGACGGCCCGCGGCCCGCTGGCTCGCGCGCCGTCCGCTCGAACTGCTTGAAAGAAAGCGCTCCTCTCGGGAGCGCCGCTCAGCGAGAAGCCCCGGCGAGCGCGTGACCCGCGAAGTGCGGGCCGGCGCCAGGGCCTAGAATCGTGCCGTACTGCTCCCGGGATGGAGCTCCGGCCGTCCGAACGGTGAATGCCTGGTCATGCTTCCAATATGGGCCATCCGCATGGGGGATCAAGCGGTTGGACGCCGGTCGCCGCGGCCCGCTCTCGCAAACGCGAAAATGTTCGGCTAGCCGGGCCCATGTGACCGCGCTCGATGTTTTCGTCTTTCTCCTGCTGTTCGGCAGCGCCGCGATCGGCTTCGTGCGCGGCTTTGTGCACGAGGTGATCTCGCTGTTCGCCTGGGTGGTCGCGATCGCGATGCTCAAGGTGTTCCACACCCAGCTGTGGACGGGGCTCATCAATTCGTTCGGGTGGAGCTCGCCGGCCGCGGCGGTGCTGGCCTTCGCGCTGCTTTTCGTGCCGAGCTTCGTCCTGGTGAAGCTGCTCGCCCGGTCGATCGGCAGGCGTACCCGCCGTTCGCTTGTTCTGGGGCCGTTCGACCGCGTGCTCGGCGGCGGGTTCGGGGCGTTGAAGGGCCTGCTCGGCGCGACTCTCTTCTTCCTTCTCGCCAACCTCGCCACCGACATGGTCTATGGGCCCGAGGCCGAGCGCCCGGCGTGGATGCTCCATTCGCGCACCTATCCGCTGCTGAATGCCAGCGGCCGCGCGATCGTCGACTGGGTCGAGGCGCGGCGACTGCATCCCCGGAAGGTCGGCGAGGAATGATCCGCCTGTACGACACGATGACGCGCGAGAAGCGGCCGTTCGTGCCGCTCAATCCGCAGCGGATTACGATGTATGTGTGCGGGCCGACGGTCTACGGCCGCGCCCATATCGGCAACGCGCGGCCCGCGGTGGTGTTCGACACGCTCGCGCGGCTCATCCGCCATGAGTTCGGCGACAAGAGCCTCGTCTATGCGCGCAACGTCACCGACGTCGACGACAAGATCATCGCGTCGGCCGAGGCCGAAGGCGTCGACCCGTCGGTGATCACCGAGCGCTACGAGCGCTTCTACCTCGAGGACATGGGCGCGCTCGGCGTGGTGCCGCCGGACATCGCCCCGCACGCGACGCAGGAAATCGCGGCGATGACCGCGATGATCTCGACGCTGATCGAGCATGGCAATGCCTATGAGGCGCAGGGGCACGTGCTGTTCTCGGTGCCGAGCGACCCCCATTACGGCGTCCTCAGCAAGCGCGACCGCGACGCGATGATCGCCGGCGCCCGCGTCGAGGTCGCGCCCTACAAGCGCGATCCGGCCGATTTCGTGCTGTGGAAGCCGAGCGCGGAGGGCGTGATCGGGTGGGACTCCCCATGGGGCCGCGGCCGTCCGGGTTGGCACGTCGAATGCTCGGCGATGATCGCGCGGCACCTTGGCGAGACGATCGACATCCACGGCGGCGGGCTCGACCTCATCTTCCCGCACCACGAGAATGAGATCGCGCAGAGCCGCTGCGCGCACGCCGGGCTGCCGCTCGCGCGCTTCTGGGTCCACAACGGCTTCGTCGACATGGGCGCCGAGAAGATGTCGAAGAGCCTGGGCAACATCGTCACGCCGGCGGAGCTGCTGGCGCAGGGGCACAAGGGCGAGACGCTGCGGCTCGCGCTGCTGTCGGCGCACTACCGCCAGCCGCTGCCGTGGACGGAGAACCTCATCGCGCAGTCCAAGGCGACGCTAGATCGGCTCTATCGATCGGCGGGCGACGGCGAGGCAGGGGAAATCGACGCAGGTGTCATCGACGCCCTGTCGGATGATCTTAACACTCCGCTTGCTCTGTCCCGGCTGGCGCAACTGGAGGGCGGAACGCTCAAAACCAGCGCCTCCCTGTTGGGTCTTCTCACCGAAAGCGCGGACGCCTGGTTCAAGGGCGACGCGGACGGGGACGCGATCGAAGGACGCATCGTCGAGCGCGCCGAAGCCAAGGCAAACCGCGACTTCGCGACCGCCGACCGCATCCGCGACGAGCTCAAGGCCGAGGGCATCGTCTTGGAAGACGGGCCCGGCGGCACCACGTGGCGGCGCGAATGAACCGGCCGCTTTACACCACCGAGATCCTGCGCCTCGCGGCGTCATTGAGCGAGCCGCGCGACCTGGAGCGCGAGGATGGGAAAGCGGAGCTTCGCTCGCCGACCTGCGGCAGCCGCGTCACCTTGATCGTTCAGCTCGACGAGGAGCGACGGGTCGCGGCGATTTCGCAAAAAGTCCAGGCCTGCGCCTTCGGCCAGGCATCGGCCGCGCTGATCGAACGGCACGCGCGCGGGCGCACGCACAACGAGGTCGCCGAGACGCTCGTCGCGCTGAGCCGCTGGCTCGCCGACGACCAATGCGACGATTGCGAGTGGCCCGACATCGAAGTGCTCGCGCCCGCGCGGTCGAAGAAAGCGCGCCACGGCGCCATCCTGCTGCCGTTCCGCGCGCTGCTCGCGGCGATCGAGGCGGCCAAGTGACCACGCCCGCCGAGACGGCACAGGCGACCACCGCGATCCTCGAAAGCGGTGCGATCATGCTCGGCGCGGCGCTGCTGTTCGTCACCATCTTCCGCCGCCTGAAGCTCGGCGCGACGCTGGGGTACATCGTCGCCGGCGCGCTGATCGGCCCCGAGGTCCTCGGCCTGATCGAGGACCCGCAGCAGCTGACCAGCGTCACCGACATCGGCATTGCCCTCCTGTTGTTCATCGTCGGGCTCGAGCTTCAGCC
>DATEIK010000095.1:0-5935 GCA_035279065.1 Sphingomicrobium sp.
GTTTCGGTCATCACGCTGTTGATTGCCTTGCCTTTGTAGGTGCCGGCAGCACGGCCCTCGCTCGCCACCCAGGCGAGCGGGCCGTCCACCCGCGCCGAGCGCCGCGTCACTTTGGTCGAGACCGCTTTCGAGAAAGCCGCGTCGGCGGGCAGATGATGCGCGGCATATTCGGCCCTCCCATGCTCGACGCCGCCGGATTCGAAGACAAGCGCATCCTCGGCGAGGAGCGCGGCCGCGGCGCTTGTATCGCCGCGGGCGAGCGCCGCGTGGAATGCATCGACGGCGGCCGCTGCCTCGGCCTCAGCGCCGGCCGCGTGCGCCATTGCCGGAAAGGCCAGCGCCAACAACGCCGCACACACAAGCAACCGCATTGCGACCCCCTTCAGTCCACCTTCAGCCGGACGAACGCCATCGCGCCCGTCGGATTGCTTCCGCCGTATAGCGGCTCCAGCCCGTCGGGAACGAAATTCACGGCGAACAGCCCACCTCCACCGAGCGACAGATGCCCGGCGATCCGGAAATCCCTGACCGCCCCGAGCGAAACCTTTCCGACCGTGAAGGCCGGGCCATGCTCTTCCGGATCTTCGACCAACTCGCGGTTCTCGGTGATCTCGCCGCGCCCGAACAGCGTCCAGCCGCCATGCTTCAGCGAAGCTTCGGCGACATAGGCGTCATCGCTGTGATGCTCGATCGTCTTGCGCCCCCAGGCGAGCGTCGCCGCGCCTTTCCAGCCGGGCGCGACTTCATCCGCCCACAGCGCGCTCGCCGACCAGCGCTTCTGGTCGACGCCCGGCTCGAGCTGCTCGGGGTCGATGAAATAGCCCCAGCTTCCCTGAAGCGACAACGTGCGCGCCGGATTCCACGACAGGCGCACCGCCGTCGAGTCCAGCGGTCCCGTCTCGATGTCCCAGCGGTGCTGGTCCGGCTCGCGCCCGTTGAACCGGCTGACCTCGAGCTTGACCCGATCGACCACGATCCCGCCGGTCAGGACTCCGAAGCTGATGTGCGTCGAATCGAGCCAATGATGGCTGATCGGCGCCTCGGGCGAATCCATGATCGCCTCGCGATGCATGAAGGCCGGCGGCCCGAACGCAGGCTCGCCGGGCAGGCCGCCGTAGAGGAAGACGCTGCTCTTCGAACCGAGGTTCTGCGATACGGACGCCGACAGCTCCATGAAGAAATCGTGCGGATGCTGCCGGTCGATCAGCCGGTCGGTGCCATTCGCCGTTTCACCGCTGGCGAGCAGCAGCGGATAGCCGTGCTTGCCCATCAGCGGATCGGGACTGAGCATCGCCTTGAACTGGACCGTGCCATTGCCCAGCGGATGGCGCGCCATGCCCATCAGCATCCCGCTTGCGAACGCCTTGTCGTCGCCGCGCCGGCCCGATTGATGATCGTACACCAGGTTCATGACGCCGTGCGCCATCAGCATCCAATCGCCGCTGGTCACGTGCAGCGCCTCGTGCTCCGACGCGTCCGGTTGCCACGCCGTACCCGAAGATTCGCGCGTCATCGGATAGGACCCGAGCGCGCCGGTCATCGCCATTTCGTGACCAGCATGTTCGCCCATCGTCATGTTGCCCATCCGGCCCATCTGGTCATGGTCCATTTGCGTCGGCATCTCGCCCGTTGCTCCGGGCTGCACCGGCATCGGCATGGCCTCGTGACCCATTTGCGAATGATCCACCGGCGCGATTGACCCCCGCCGGTCGGGCATGGGCGTCAGCCCACGATCCATCGGCATGGTCATCGTGGCGGGGCCGCCTCGGTAAGCCTGGGCGGTCGGCGTCGGTTTCTTTGCGGAGGCTTTCCGGACTGGCGCCTTCTTAGTGGCGGCCGCCTTTGCAGCGGCCTTCTTCTTTGCGGCAGCCTTCTTCTTCGCTGCCGGCTTTTTCTCCGGCATCGGCATTTGCATGCCGGGCATGTTTTGGTGCTGGGCCGCGGCGGGCACAGCGAACTGGGCAAGCGCAAGCGCGCTCGCCGCGATAAGCAATCTCGACTTCACGATTCTATCTCCGGTGAAGGAGGCGACGCGGGTGAACGCGCCGCCTCCCCGTTCGTGCCTATGGGCTAGTGAACGCCGCGCTCCGAATGTTCGGAGGCATGGCCCTCATGGTCGTGCATCCCCTTGTCCGGGCAGCACGGACAATCGGCCTTCATGGCCGCGTGCTGCTCGGGGGTCATGCCCGCGCCAGGCGCATGGGCATCGGCCGGCGGCGCCGGCTGGGCCGCGGCAACAACCGCGGCAATCAACGTGATCATGTCATTTCTCCTGAAATTCGAATGAAAGGATTCGAGTCTCAGGATGCCTTGGGAGGGGGCGTGGCCGTATCCGGATGAAGTCCGTGGAGCGGGCGCGCGAGCAGCGGAAGGAAGGCGACGCGGGCCATCGGCGGAGCCTGGTCGCTGACCCGATCCATCGCCGGCAACGCCGAGGCGCACGCCATGGTGCATTCGGGCATTCCGCCTTTCGGCTGATGTCTCGGCGTCTGCTCGGGGCAATGCTGCATCGGCATGCCCGCCATCGGCCCGTGATGGGTTGCGGCGGCAGCCGGCATGCTGCTCATGCCGAGAGGCAGGAACACCATCGCGATCAGCAGCACGAGCCTTGTCAGGATCATATGCACGAGCGCAGGATAGCCCCTCACATCGAAAGCATCCAGAGCGCCATCCCGATCATCATCAGATTCTCCGTCAGCGAGATGAAGCCAAGCGGGACATTGCTGGAGCCGCCGACACAGGCGCATTTGAGCTCGCGCCTGTCGATATAGACCGCCTTGAAGACCGATACGGCCCCAACCGTGCCGATGAACAGCGCGACCGGAACCGAGATCCACCTGAGCGCCCCGCTGATCATCAGCACGCCCGCGAGGCCCTCCGCGTATGGATAGATATAGCTGTAGGGCACCCAGCGCCGTGCCAGCAGGTCATAGTTCAGGAACATGGTCGCGAAGGTCTCGATATTCTGCAGCTTAAGCAGCGACAGGACGACCATCGAAAAGGCGATGAACCACTGGAGTGTTCTTACCGTCAGCAACTGGCCTGTCACCGCAAAGGTCGCCGCAAGCGCGGCCAGGGCCGTCATCGTGAACAGGACCACGACCGGGCGATAAGTCGTCGCCTTCGGATCGATCACTGTCTTGCCGAGGTAGCGCCGGAGATCCTCGTAGCCGCCGATGCGAGCGCCGCCGATGAACACCTGTGGCGTGGTCGCGACCTGGTGCTTCGTTTTGAAGGCGTCGGTTTCTTCCTTGGTCGTCAGGTGATGATCCTCGACTTTATAGCCCTGCCGTTCCAGCAGGTCCTTCGCCTTGAGGCCCCACGGGCAGGTGTGCTGGGGCATCACCATGCGGTAGAGCGCCGCCCGCTTTTCGGTCGTTGGATGGTTCGCCATGTCCGACACGCCATGTCTCCTTGTGAACGGGTCGGAACATATATGGCTTCCGTACCATGGTACGGAGTCAAGTCCTCGCGCTATTCGTCCCGTTCGCTCAAGTAACGCATGAGCTCGGCGAGGGTTGATTCCATCTGGTCCTGCATCTGGCTGACCAGTTCGTTCTCCCGCATCCCGACATGGTCGAGCGGCTTCGAATAGCTGTCGGAAAAGGCCTGCAGGTCGGAGCGGTCGAACACCCCCTTGGCGACGAGCTTGGCGAGGATCACGAGCAGGCCATTGGTGTTGGCGATCGTGCCCGCGACCAGCGCTTCGTCGACCATCGACAATTGCTTGTCGGTGTTGTCGGCGTTGTCGTCCTCGTCAAGCTCGTCGGTCGGCAGCATCCGTTCGATCATGGCGGACTCCGCGCGCCGCGCAAGTCGGTCACGCGACGAATTCATGCAGGCGCGCCCACGCCGCGGCTTTTTCGGCGAGGGGCCGGGTGTTCGCCGCGCTCGAGGAGGGCAAGTCGATCAACGCGACCTGCCGCGGCGGATCGCCGATCAGCCGCCGGCCGGCGGTCGACGCGGTCGAGCCGTTGAACGCGATCGCGCGCAGGTCCGGGAAATCGTGGAGCAAATGCTCGACTTGGTTGTGCTCGGCCTGCCGGATCGCCTGGTCGAGGCTGCCGCGTCGCGAGGCCGAGGCGATCACGTCCCACAGGCCGACCCGCCGCTCGGCAAGACGCGCGAGCCGATCGTCGTAGGACAAAGGCTGCAACTCTTCGCCGATCGCCTGCCCAAGCAACCGCCAGAACTGGTTGGTGGGGTGCGCATAATATTGCCGCGCGGCGAGCGAGGCGTCACCGGGCAGGCTGCCGAGCACGAACAGCCGGGCATCGGCTCGCGCGATCGGCGGCAAACCGGCTTTGACGCTCACCCAGAAACCCCTACAGCGCTGGCCCGTGCAGCCCAAGGACCTCCGCATCGCCCTGTTTTCGGGCAATTACAATTATGTTCGCGACGGGGCGAACCAGGCGCTCAACCGCCTCGCCGACTATCTGCTGCGCCAGGGGGTTCAGCTGCGCGTCTATTCCCCGACGGTCTCCGAGCCCGCCTTCCCGGCGACCGGCGACCTCGTCGACGTTCCCGCGATCCCGATCCCCGGCCGGTCCGAATATCGCTTCCCGCTATGGCTCACATCGAAGGTCCGCCGCGACCTTGAGCAATTCGCGCCGAACGTCGTCCACGTGTCGAGCCCGGACATCGTCGGCCATCGGGCGGTCACCTGGGCACGCAAGAACAAGGTCGCGGTCGTGGCCTCGGTCCACACGCGGTTCGACACCTATTTGTCTTATTATCATCTGCAGGCGCTCGAGCCGCTGGCGCGCGAAGTGATGCGCCGATTCTACCATCGCTGCGAGGTGGTGCTCGCACCGGCGCAGTCGACGGCGGCGATCCTCCGTGCCCAGCGCATGAACCGCGACATTCAGACCTGGACCCGGGGCATCGACCGCGACCAGTTCAACCCCGATCAGCGCGACATGGCATGGCGGCGCTCGATCGGCATCGCCGAGGACGAGATGGTGATTGGCTTCCTCGGCCGGATCGTGATGGAAAAAGGGCTCGATGTCTTCGCCGACGCGATCCACGCCTTCGCCACGTTCGGGCTCAAGCATCGCGTATTGGTGATCGGCGAAGGGCCCGCGCGCCCGTGGTTCGCCGAGCAGCTCCCTGACGCGATCTTCACGGGGCAGCTGACGGGGATCGACCTGTCGCGTGCGCTGGCCAGTTCGGACGTGTTCCTAAATCCGTCGATGACCGAGGCGTTCGGCAACGTCACGCTCGAGGCGATGGCCTGCGCACTGCCCGTGATCGCGGCCGATTCGACCGGCGCGACCAATCTCGTCCGCTATGGCGTGACGGGCATGCTGGTCGACGGCGAGGATCCGGACGAGTTCGCCGAGGCGCTCGCGACCTATGCCCGCGACCCCGACCTGCGGCGCCGCCACGGCGAAGCCGGGCTGGCGGTCGCGAGGACGATGGACTGGGACACCATCAACTCGGCGGTGATCCGCGCCTACCGCCACGCCATCATGAAGCGGGAACGGCTCTCGCGGATCACGGGGCGGTAAGCCTTTTTCGTCATTCCCGCGAAAGCGGGAATCCCTTTGTCTTGCGACGAACAGGTGGATCCCGGATCAAGTCCAGGATGACGAAGTAAACTTCGTCACTTCACCCGTTCGACCCGCTGCGCGGCTTCATCGAGGATCGCCGCGATCTCGTGCAGCAATTCCTCGTCGAGCCCGTCGCGGCCGATTCGGTGGCTCAGCGCGGTCATCAGGTTCCTGACGGCGCGGCCGATCGCCAGGCCGGTCGCCGGGTGCTCATCGGGTTTGAGATCGCCCAGCCGCTCGAACAAGGCCTCGACCTCTTCGCTGCGCTCCTCGAGGTGCTTGCGTCCTTCGTCGGTCGCCTGGAAAGGCTTGCGTGCGCCTTCGCCGGACGCTTCCTCGATCAGCCCCATGTCCTGGAGCAGGGTCAGCGTCGGATAGACCAC